>CAZZGL010000012.1:3340-26542 GCA_964654155.1 uncultured Staphylococcaceae bacterium
TAAAATTATTATTAACACTATAACCGCTATTATAAAGACAATAAAAAACGCATCTATTATTTTCAATTAGTTGCTTTAATACTTAATATTATATTTTTCTTACGAAAAGAAAAGAGGTACAAACCTCTTAATTCTTTTTTGTTTTTTTCTTTTCTGGAATAGCAATTGCACCCACTATAATAAGGAATAAACTTACTGCGATGACAAGAACAGCAATAATCCAACTAAAGATAATTGTTTGAATTCCGCTTACTAATAAATAAGTACCAAATGAAATAACTAAAATGCTAAGTATTAAATAAAGTATTAAGTACTTTGGTCGACGATCTTTATAAGTATAAAAACAATTAATAATCATCATAGAACCTCTAAGCCAAACTAAGAACCCAATTGCGTTTCCAGGTTTCATAAATGAAATTAAGCCAAAATAATCAAGCGCACATAATATCGCTAAAACCAATAAAAGTGCTATTTCTGTTATTCTAACGCTTTTAATTACTTTTTCTTGATTCTTATCAATTTTGATAATCATCATAACAATTAAAAATATTAAAATACCAAATAATACTAAACTTACAGCTTCATTAGACCATGTCTTCCAAAATACATCACTATCTCCCCAAACTGGCAATAAGAAGATTCCAAGCACTAATAATATAGCTCCTATTATCCAATATAATGGGAATAATTTTGTTTTCTTTATTACTAATTTTTTGCTTTTTTTACTACCACTCATTCTTTTAACCTCCATCTGTAAAATAATTATACAATGTTTTGGCTATTATTGTTCTTTTTAAAAAATCTTTTTTGATATTTTATTAAAAATGCTTGTAGTTGCTTTTTATGCTTACATAATTTTTCTTTACAATTTATGCAGTGTAAACTTTTATTTGTATTATCTAAAAATCTTTCTGGATGTATTTTATAAGTAACTTCCCATCTAATTAATAAAAGTAATGCACAAAAAAGAAGTGAATACGTGTAAATACTTGGAATAAATATTAATGGAGTAAACATCATAATAAAATCCCAATTGTAAATTCTACATGTTGTGCAACATCTATTATGCATAATCCAAGTTTGAAACGGACAGAAAAATAAAATGCAAATAATATCACATACCGAAAACGCTAAAGAAATTAATATTAATATTTCTTTATCAATAATTGACATATAATACAAGCAACCTATTATCGAATTTAAAGCAATCCATACAATAAAAACAAAAAATGTTTTATACCATTGTTGTTTAACACTAGGCGCATTATTATCCGTTTTTATATAATTTCTTTTAAATTGTTTTTGGCATCCCATACTTTCTTGACTATTAGGAAAAAAGCGAAATATCATTTCCACAATATAAAAAAGCCATATAATTCCTAAAACATAATAATTTGCTGTTATGATATTTAATTTATCAAAAACATACGCTAAAGATGCTAAAAAGAAAAGAACTGATCTAATGATTAATTTAACATAATGCATTGCACTTATTTTAGATATTTTTTTCATTTTCATCAATCTTTTCCTCCATGTCGCTTAATTATAAATAAAATTTGTTAACTAATGATTAATTATCAAAAAAAGAGATGATAAAGATTAATTACCATCCCCATATTTAATGTTTTTATAAAAGAATAATTATTATTTTGCTTCAGCTTTTGCTAAAGCAATATTTGATTGATTTTGATAATTTCTATAATCTTGCCATTCAAAGCGGAAGACAAATATTAAGCGATCTCCTTCATTTAATTCAACATATTCACAGCCAAAGTTTCCTCTTACACCCTTTAATGTTGAAAGTAATTCGGTTGAGTCTGTATCACTATGATAAATAGCGTACTCTACTGAAGTATTCGCACCTTCATCATCTACCCAACCTGATAAATCTTCCCTTTCAACAAACTTAGCAAATATATGTTGTTTTGCTTCAATTGAATATACCACTCCATCATTATATCCACTTACAGATTGCCAAGCATACACTTTAGCGCCATTTTCTAAATCAGAACCTAAAACATAATTAGTATCTCCTGCAGGTGTTTTATTTGTAAGAGGTGTATAAGATTGATAGGTTCCATGAGCAATAGTCATTTTAGCTAAATCATTTTCAACATATCCTGTTGCAGAATCAAGTTGTTTTGCAAAGAAATCCTCTATAAATCTAACTGTTGTTTCTTCTCCTGGTTCATATTCAGTCACTGGTTTTGTTTTATAAACTTCATCATCTACATCGCCAACTAAACGAATATCATCAACATATACATATGTTTTCTTATCTGCATTTGCGCCTAAATTTTTATCCCAAGGACAAATAAAGAATGGAATTTCTTGTAATGAATTTTTTACAACTGCGGCATCAGCTTTATCTGTTGTATCTCCAGACATTTCCATTTCTTGCATATTAACTAAGAAACGATACCATTTGTTTCCTTGAAGAGCGTATTTATCTTGCCAATTTTTAGCAACTTCATTTCCATATTCATCATACACACTCATCTTATGATAAACAGCGTTAAATACCATCTCACCATCAATTGAATTAGTATTCATATCAAAATACATCCAGAATGAAATGTACTTTGCTGTTGTCTCATATAAATATACTTCACCTAATAATGAATAATCATTAAACCATTGAGTAGCTTTATCAAACATACCAAATTCGCATGAATGAGTGCCATTAAATGCTTGATCTTCACTTATTTCTGTTGCGTACCACTCATTGTTGTAATAAACACCATTTTCAAAATCGATTATTGTATAAACATTATATGTTTCTTCTCTAGAATTACCTGAACTGTCTGTTGCAGTAACATCAATACTATAGACGCCTTTTTGATCAAATTCTACAATATTATTTTCACAGTTTATTTCTTCGCCATTAAATAAAACTTTAATTACTGGAGTAATGTTTTCTCCACTATTGTCGGTAACAGTAATATCGCTTAAATCATAAGTCGTTCCAATTGATGTAATGTTATGGAAATCAGTTAAACTAGGTTTAGCATCTTTTTTAGAACGTAACTTTGATGAAATAACTGGTTCACCTGCATCTACAACAGAAACAGTATATGTTTTCGAAAATTGACCATTATCATCTAATGTAACCGTGTAAGTTACCTTATAATCTCCCATTAAAGAACATAAGAAACGATTATCAACTAATTCGACTTTTTTTCCATTTGGATCCTTAACAGAAATTGTTGCAAGATAATACTTTCCATTATTATCTTTTGCACTGACAGAACTCACTTGATAATACTCTTGAATGTTTGCTAAATCAACTCGAGTTTCATCAACATTAAACTCTTCAATTGACAAAGCCGCAACTGTAGATGTTGGTTCATTTGAACCTCCACAAGATGTTGTTAAAACACTACCTCCAATCATCAAACAAGCAAGTCCAACTAAAAATAATTTTTTCTTCATAAATAAATCCTTTCTATGCCTTTCTTTTAAGAAAGCGCTTGCATTTTGTGATTTTATACTACTTTTTAACCTATTTTTTTAAAATAGATTATTATTAGTTTTTATTTGTTTTTTTATTATTTATTAAATTTTAAAGTCTATTCTATTATTTTTAACTTCTAATTCAAGGCACAAATATGATGATTTATTATAATCAAAATCTTCTATTTTTTCCCAATCAGTTCCGCCCCAACAATCACCAAAGTAATACGGAACCTCGTTAATTTTGATAATAAATGCTGGTTGACTATGAAAAGTATTATAATTACCAATATTAATAAGTTCACTCCACTTTCCTTCTATTGATGTGGCATAAGAATATTGACATTGATTTGGAAGCCAACCAGTACAATATGATGTTAACATATAATAAATATTATCTATTTTAACCAACGCAGGAGCTTCTCTATACTCACCAATAAATAGTTTCTGTACTAGTTTATCTACAGATAAATAATTATCACTAAGCTGATAGATATGTAAATCAGCATTATCATTACTTGCAGAAATAAAATAAGTTTTATCATCATCTTGAAAAAGAGTACAATCTCTTGACATATAACCTAACGGGCGAAAAGCTCCTTTAAATTCAAATCCATGATCAGGATAAGAAGAAACCGCTACCGCCGCCATTGCCAATGAATAATCTTTTCCGTTTTCATAATGCATCCACATGACAAATTGTTTTGTTTTTTTGTTATAAATAACTTTCGGTCTTTCTAAGTTTACCTTAGTTCCATCATCATTAATCAATCGGTATTCACTTTTTGAACATACTAATGTTTCAGTAGAAATTACTAAACCTAAATCTTCCCAATCTTTTAAAGAAGTAGAACAATAGCATCTTATATAGCCATTATTTCTTCTATCTTCACCATACCAATAGTACTTATTTTGATAAAAAATAATTATTCCACCATGTGCGGATACTTTATTACCATTAATATCGATATATCCTATAATATCTTTATTCATAAATAATCTTAAACAACCTTGCTATTTTATCTCTATGAGGAGTAAAAACAAGCGTTTTTCCTTTCATTTCATAATCAGTAGGCAAATCTAAAGGATATGCTAGTTCTATTTTTTTATTTTTTCCAATTTTAACTTTTAACGGTTTTGTTCCTTTCATTTGATAAACAAATAAATAACCATATTTTTCATTACGAATTCCATACGCTAATTGAGAATCATAATAAGAAGTAAAACCATTTGGTAAAAATAAATAACCATTTTGCTTTAGTTCATCAAGTTCATGATAAAAAGATAATCCTTCTTTAATTCGATTTTGTTTTTCTTCACTAAGAAGATATAACTTACTTGCTAAATGAACTCGACCAATCATCGAATTTATTAAATTAAGATTAACTGCTTCATCATCTATTTCTTCATCACTAAAAGATTCATCTTTTGGATAACACCATACTGCAGCTTGTTCAGGCAAAACTGCACTTAAAATATTCGCGGTTATATAAGGATATATTAAATAATTTGTTTGATCAGAGGTAGAAACTAAATTAACATTACTTAATGTTAAATAATCTAATCGATTACCACCAGAAGCGCAGCTTTCAATTATTAAAGAAGGATATTTTAAACCAATTTTTGTAATACAATCAAAGTAAGCACGATTATGTTCTAATAAAGCCTCTCCATATCCATCCTCACTATCTAAACCAATACCTGGTTCAATATTATAGTCAAATTTAAAATAATCAACATGATATTTACCCATTATTTCATCAACCTTATTTAAAAAATAATCTTGAACTTTTTTATTTCTAAAATCCAATTGATAACGATTAGAAATAATTAATCTCTCATTATTTCGATGAAAGTAACAATCATCATCAAAAAAACTAGTATCTTCTAGTAACGCTCCAACAACTTCAGGCTCCATCCATAATCCGACTTTCAAGCCCAACGAACGTAAATAATCTAATGTTTTATTTAATCCTTCAGGATATTTTAATTTGCTTTCATTCCACTTTCCTACATAGTAAAACGGATTTTCAATTTCATCATGCCATCCACAATCAATAACAAAATAATTTGCTCCTAAATCTTTTGCCACCTTTCCTAAAGAAGAAGCAGTCTTAAAAGAAGGACAATTCCATGAAGCAAACATATATTCATTAAAGATAATTGGATTTTCTTTAATATCAAATAATCTAGTTGCAATTTTTCTACGATAAAAAGTCATATGTTTTATACATTCATTTTCATCTTTACCATATGTAATTGCCGCTTTAACAGAAGTAAAGACTTCTTTAGGTAAAAGTGTTTTTTGCCACCCATTTTCTTGTAGCGATGGTCCAGATAAATTTAAAGTCACATTACCTATAAAATCGCCAATTTCATAACTCCAACTACCATTTGCTTCAATTTGCCACATAATGCATTTTTTAATATGAGGATCTTTTAAAATACCCATCGGAATAAAGTTTTTACTTGACCAACATCCTGTATTATTAACACAATATTTTTTAAAATTCTTTAATTCATTACAGGAAACAATCCCTAAATCTAATAAAGAACTGTATTTCCATTGGCACTCTAAATACCATGAATTATGAGGAATAGCTAATTTACTATCTTGATAATGATAATAACCAATCATGTCCTTTTTAACAAAACTGCTAACATATTCTAATGTTATTGGCTTTTTGGATATGTTTTTTATAACATTATAAGAACGAATTGTATGTGTATTGTTATATAAAATGTAATATGTTAAAACTTCAATTGAATCATTTTTTTGCTTAATAATTAATGTTTTCCCATTTTCATCTTTTTTAATTGAATGTTTAACATATTTTAATGTTTTACTTTCTGAAGTAAAAATATGTCGGTCACCGGTATGTTCACTTGTTGCATGACCAGAAATCGATATTTCAACTGGATTAGTAAAATTTTCTAAATAGTACTTTTGATTATTCGTTAATGGATAAGAAGATTCATCATAAAAATAAATTCTTTGATCATCACTAATCACAAAACGAAACTTAATCTTATAATCGCCAAAGAAAAATATCTTCATTATTCAAGATCCCCTTTTTCTAACAAATTTAATGTTGTTTCTTTAGAAAAATAATGTGCTAATTTTTCTTCCCAATAAAAGTAAACAAAATTTCCCGCTTGTAATTTTTCAAATTTATCTTTTCCTAATTCAATTGTAGGAATAACAATAATAATATGTTTTTTATTATTTACTCTAACATGTAAATGAATCATACTTCCCATAGACTCAATTACTATTATTTCGCCTTTAATTGAGTATTCTTTTTCTTTGAAAGATATTTTCATGTGTTCTGGTCTAATACCTAAAGTGAATTCTGTTTCTTTAATTTCTCGCTTAATAAAAGCTTTGTATAATTCTTCTCCAATTGGTAAATAAACATCATCTATAATAATTTTTTTATTATCTAAATCTATTTCTCCATCAAGAAAATTCATTTGAGGTGTGCCAATAAATCCGGCAACAAACAAATTACTTGGATGATTGAATACTTCATCAGGAGTACCTATTTGTTGAATAAATCCATCTTTCATAATCACAATTCGATCACCTAGAGTCATTGCCTCAGTTTGATCATGAGTAACATAAATAAATGTTGTATCTATTTTTTTTCTTAATAAAATCAGTTCCGCTCGCATTTGATTTCGAAGTTTGGCATCAAGGTTACTTAAAGGTTCATCCATTAAAAAAACCTTTGGATTTCTAACAATAGCCCTACCAATAGCCACTCTTTGTCTTTGACCTCCTGATAAAGCCTTAGGTTTACGATCTAAATAATCTTCAATTTCTAACATTTTTGCCGCTTCAATCACTTTTTCATGAATTTCACTTTTAGTTAGTTTACGATATACAATTTTCTTTTCTTTTTCCCCAGTTTGTTTATTAACTTCTTCAATTTCAAAAGGAAATTTTCTAAGTTTTAAAGAAAAAGCCATATTTTTATAAACTGTCATATGAGGGTATAATGCATAATTTTGAAATACCATAGCAATATCTCGATATTTTGGTTCAACATAATTAACTAGATTTTCGCCGATATATATTTCTCCTGCAGTAATAGTTTCTAATCCCGCAATCATTCTTAATGTCGTTGTTTTGCCACATCCTGAAGGACCAACAAAAACCACAAACTCCTTATCTTTAATTTCTAAAGAAAAATCATTAACTGCAATGACATCTCCAAATACTTTATATACATTCTTTAAAATAATATCCGACATGAATATTCCTCCTTAAAAGCTATAATAAACATTATGTTTTTTTCCTTTACCTTTTAATGGTAAATATGGTGAATTAACTTCCTTATCATCATAAATAATTTTAAATTCACCAGTTTTTTCAATTGTTATTTCAAATGTCTCTTCTTGAAATATCCTTACTATGTTTACTTTTGTAAAATTAGATGGTAAACAAGGATTAATATATAGACTTGAAAAATAAGGTTTAATTCCTAACATCATTTCTGTAATACTTCTATATAACCATCCTGCTGTTCCAGTTATCCAAGATAATGGTGCATAACCTTTTAAATAATCACATTCTGGGCCTATAAACATATTTGAAACCGCATACGGTTCCATCCCAGAATTTGGATTATTAGGATTATCAAATCTAATTGCTCTTAAAGTTTCATATGCTTGATCCGCTCTATTAAGTTTTAAATCAGCGGCGATTTTAAAAGATACTCCATGAAGATAACAAGACCCATTTTCATATGTCCCAGGTTTAAAAAACGACGCTCTTCCAATACCATTATCACCTTTACTATAAGATGGATAAACTTGAGCATATCCAAAAGGAGTTTTTAATTTGTTTTCAACAATATCAAGAAGTTTTAATCCTTCATCGTTATTTACCACCTCAGATAAAATCGCCCATGTTTGTGGATTTAAGAATATTTTGCCTTCTTCAGATTCATTTCCACCGATAATTTTTCCTTCATCGTTATACCCATAAATAAAATAATTATCTTTATAACCATGCTTTTTAATCGCGAATTTAAGTTTTTCTTCTTTTTCTTTATATAATTTCAAATCAACATTTAATTGATAATGCTCAATTATTTCATAAAATTCATGAAGCGCTTTTATAGTTGCAATACTTAACCAGACACTTTCACCAATTCCTTTTCTTCCGCAATTGTTCAAAGAATCGTTCCAGTCGCCTCCACCCCATAAAACTAATCCATGTTTTCCTATACCATTTAATAAAAAATCTAATCCTTTTATCATATGTTCTAAAACAGTTTCTTTATTATCATTTTGATAATAAGGTACCTTTTCACTCAACAAACTTAAATCATTTGTTTCTTTTAAATAAGCTAGAATAGTTCCTGGAATCCATGATGCTCCATCTCGATATGGATAATCAAAAATCGGATCAAATTGGCGAATAGTATTTCCATCTATTTTTTGATATTGAAGCGTTTTTAATATTTTATCTTTTGCAGTTTCTTTATCAAAACTAACAAAAGAAGATATATCTTGCATTATATCTCTAAATCCTTTTCCATAAACTCGTCCCCATGATTTACCTAATGAAATTTGTCTTTTTAACCATGTGTTAATTTGGATATCTAAAATTGGATCATCACTTTCTAAAGTAAAAACATTTTCAACATCTTTAGTTTGTAATTGAATACTATTTAATTCACTATCAAAAAATTCTTTATTTGCATACTTATTACTATCAGAAATCATGTTTTTTTCATTTTTTGCCATTCCACAAGCAATATGAATAACTTTCGATTGTTTAGCTTTTAAAACCACATTAAAATGCATTGCCGATACAAATTGGTCTTCAAATGTTGTTGGCGTACAACTTAATTTATCGTTTTCTAGTCCCATTGGTCGATCATAATTACGATAAAAACCTTTAAAATATCTAGCACTGACATCAAATGAAGTTAAAGGATAATCCGCTTTTGCATAGATATATGCATATTCATCCTCTATATCATATCCTATATGAGAAAAGACTAACAATTCATTCTTTCCATCATATTTTCCTTCACTATAGGCAGTATGCCAAGTAATATTTACATTTGGTCTTAAAAGATGATAAACATCTAAATTTATCGTATCATTTGTAAGATTAGTTATACTAATCCGCGATATTTCTACTTTTCCACTTGTGGGAATCATAATCATGTATTCCACTCTTACGCCTTTATATTCACTTATTATATTTTGATAACCTCTACCCACATGACATTCATAAACATCAAATGGTAAATCTTCATAATTTCTATTTAGTGAATAATATTCTTTCGTATAATGGTTTTTTATATATACAAGGTGCTCTTCAAAATTAAGAAATCGAAATCCGGTTGGTAAATGCATGTTTGGAAGTCCAAAGCCGAATTGATCATAATACGCTACACATTCATTATTCCATAAATAATTTTTTAAAGGGCGTATTGGATGCATATTAGTGATCACATATTCATTTTTATTATTAAAATATCCGTTTTCCATCTTTACACCTATAAAACAACTTTGATTTTCAAAGCCTTTCCATAAACGCCAACATTAGATTCAGGAACAATGACAATATATCTTTCTTCTTTATAAATTGGAGAATATTCAAAATGAGTCTCTTCAACTTGACCTATCATATTTCGATACGAAATTTCTTCATTTTCTCCAACTTCAAAAATATTATAATGCCATACTTCTCCTTTATTAACTTCAAAATCAATTAATAGTTTGCCGTTTTCAAATTTAACTTCTGCCCGTTTAGGATTGCACGGATAACTATCATCAATAAGAGAATATGTTGCTCCTAAATCTCTTTTACTCCATGCCTCAAAAGGATTATTTCGATTAGGGGTATATGGTTGAGCCCCTTCTTCAATATTAATATCAACTGCAGATGTGCTTTCAAATACTCTAAAATTATCTATGTTTTTACTATAATATTGGTTTTCTGCAAACTTATACCACGGAAGTGATGAATCAACATTAACAAAACACGCCTTTTTAGAATCATCGCCGGTATACACTAAATGATTTTTAATAAATTTATTATCTTTAAATGTTTCATCACCATTAGAAGGCATAACTAAAAATAAAGCTTTGTCTTCGACATTATGTAATATTAAATTATCTTCAATTAAAAGATTTCTAACTGCATGCATGTCCTCATCAACACAATCATAACGGGATGTATAATTAGAAATACTTAATGCTCCTTGATGATTAGTATCACCTAAACAATTTTCAATACGATTATTACGAATATAACTATTTTGATTAGCCATTGTTCCAACTCCAGGTCCTTGACAATCATGAAGATAATTATATTGAACATTAACATTTGTGGTATTCCAATCAATATCTATCCCCATTGCATCATATCCGGTTTCTTGATCAAATATGTTATAACATTCATTAAAAAGAATGTCACAATTTTTAGTTCCTAAGGCCATAATTCCGCATTCGCCCTCTAATATTTGATTTTCTGTATATACACCCGTATCATGAATTAGATTTCTATTAATTGTAGAATCAGTGCAACCTAAAATATAAATACCAATGCATCCTACATCATAAACAACATTATTATCAAAATGAATATTATTATATAAATCCATAAAAGAATTGTTTTGGTTAATTTTTTCATTAACTAACCAACCACTGGAAGTTATTCCACTTCTACCAAGAGTGTGAACAAGATTATTCTTCACATAAACATTTGAAACTACATTTCGTGGCGAAGATTTTGCACTTCCTTCTAAAGAAGAAATTGTTATTCCCATTACATTATCACTAACGCTATTGCCTTCAACTTCATTATTAAAAATATAAATGTTACGATATTTATTTTCGCCAACATAAGGATAATAAAAACGAATTCCATAACGACAATCTGATGGGAATTTGCCTCTATCTAATCCATATACTTTAACTTTTAAATCTCGAACAACAACATTACTTGCTTTTTCAATATTAATACCATGTCCTGTTTTTGAAGATATTATTGGTTTATTACCTTCTCCATAAGATGCAATAGTAATTGGATTATCATCTTCTCCTTCAATAGAAGAAAAATTTAAGGTTCCTTCAAAGGTATCTCCACATTTAAATAATACAGAATCTCCTGATTTTAAAGATAAATTATTAACTTCATCTAAAGTTTTATAAGGATAATCTTGCGTTCCTTTACTTTCGCCTTCAAATGATGAGGAAACATAATAAATATTTCCACTTGACAAAGGATATTCATTCGTTTTGCTTTGAAGATTACTATCAAAGCTAAATATTTGTTGTGCTTCGATATCACTTACTGATGTATATCCTTCATTTATATTTTTTTCCTTTCCACAAGAAACAAGTGATAAAAGAACAAAACTTGCAAGAGTAAAAAGTAATTCTTTTTTCATAAAATCACCCTCTAATTAAATATTTTCTTTGCAGAATCATTCATTGCGTTTATATAAGATGAACCTTTAGTGTTATATGATTTTACAAAGTTATTCCAAATTTGATTACGTTTTTCAGTCGTTGTTTTACTAATCATATTCTTATAATTAGTTTCAATTAAATCTTCTAATGTAGAAATTGTTAATGCATATGTTGTATCAACAACACAATAATCTAACGGATCAGTTATTAAATAATTTGTATCCCACGCATTTAATAATTGTAATTGTTCATCACGATGATCCATTTGTTCAGGTATTAAAGTTGACCAAGAAACTAACCCTTTGATTCGGTAAGCACCCGGAGCAACAGTTTCATCATAAAGAGTCTTTGGATAACCAGAATTATCATTACCTAATAAACTTGTTATAGTTCCACTAGTTCCTTCAATTTTATAATGAACTCCTTCAATACCATAGTTTAATAACATTTGACCTTCTTCAGAAAGCATCCAATCCATAATTGACAAGATTACTTTTTTCTTAGTTCTTGATAAATCGTTATTAATTGCTCTAAATCCATATTTATTTGAATAACCAAACATGGTCTTTTCTCCATAAGCATTTGTAACAACTGGCATTGCTCTAACAACATCTTTTAATTCATGAGTATCATCTGTATATGCCATCATAAGATCTAAAATACCTTTTCCCATTGGATAGGTAGCGTTATAACACATCATTCCAGCAACGCCATTAACAAACTCATTTTTCATAACCGATTGTGTTGTCGTTGTGGAATAATTTGAATTAATAAATCCATTATCATATAACTGAGCAACAAAATCTAAAGCTTGTTTCATATTATCTGAAGTACAATCTGGAATATACTTATTTGTGCTTTCATCATAATGCCAACCATCCCAAATAACATTAAACATACTAAATAATGGATACCACCAATAAACACCGGCATCTTTGGTCATAACATATCCATAAGTATCATCTTTACCATTATTATCAGGATCTCCTTTGGTAAATCCTTCTAAAAGATCATAAAAATTTAAATAAGAAAAAGATGCATCTTCTGGATCCACTAATGATCTTCCACTTGTTGGTTGATAATTTTTTGCAACTAGATTTTCATACCAATCACGACGGTAATATAAAGCATGTTCATTAATCGCGCTTTTATCGGTATTTTGATTCATTACAATTGGATAAGAATAGTAATCTCCACCTAAATATGCTTTCATTTCATTTTCTGGATAACGTTCAAATGCCGCTTTTAAATTTGGATATTGATCTAAATATGGTGAAAAATTAAATAAATAATTATCATCTAGCCAACTCGAATATGATGGTTCTTTATGGTCATGAAAGAAAATATCTGGAACATCTCCTCCACCGATGTATTGATTTAATACATTTTCCCATCCTGATGCAGTACCTGTTAGATATCTAAATGACACATTAAACTTATTTTGAATATATTCAATAATCATCTTAGTATCTTTTGTTTGTGATTGAAGTGAATCTAAGTCAACTCCAAAGAAAGAAATAATTAATTTTCCATCCTTATCATATTCATCTGGAATTAATGTTACTTGTCCAGGATCTTTTTCGTCATCATTATTATTTGATGAAGTTTGATTATTTCCTCCACAACTACTTAATCCAGTAACAATTAATAAGGCTGCTAATAAACTTAAAACAGATTTTTTCATATACTTTCCTCCCTCGTAAGATATGTATTAACCTTTTATAGATCCAATCATTACCCCTTTTGTAAAATGTTTTTGCAAAAAAGGATAAACGATAATAATTGGTAATGTTGATACTACTATTGCAGCGTATTGGACAGACTCACCAATAATTTCTGCTGTTCCACTTCCTGGATCAACATTCGCTCCAGTAGACTTTTCGATAATAACCTGCAATGTATACGCCATTGGACGCTTTGTTGGATCTTGAATAAATAACATTGTTGAAAACCAGTTATTCCATACACCAACCGCGATAAACAACGCTACCGTTGCTAATATTGCCTTTGATAAAGGAAGTACCACCTTTAAAAAAGCACCAAATTCTCCTGTTCCATCAATCTTCGCCGCTTCTAACAATTCTGAAGGAAAACTTTGAAAGAAAGATTTCATAATAAGAACGTTATATATAGAAATAAATGATGGAATTATCAATACCATAATGTTGTCTAATAAGCCTAATTCTCTTATTACCAAATAATAAGGAATCATTCCTCCACCAAAATACATCGTAAATATATAAAAGAAATGAAAGAATTTCTTGCCTGGTAATGTCTTTTTACTTAACGCATACGCAGTTAATGTTGTAATGATAAGTTGATATATAGTATCGACAACTGTCACAAAAACTGAATTAATAAACGCTTGCCCAAAATTGTAAGTTTTATCGACAAAAATCGTTCGATATCCCTCAAATTGCCATGAATGTGGCCACCAATAAGAAGATGAAGAAATAATTTCTTTATCAGTCATAAATGATTTAACAACTATTTCCCAAAAAGGATAAATCATTGTAAATCCTATTAAGATAAGCAAAATCACATTAATAAAACGAAGTACCTTAGAAAGGGTTATCTTAAATTTTTTCTTTGGTTTTGCTACAACTTTCCCATTTAATACTATTTGTTCCACATGTTATTCCCCTTTCTTATTAATGAATGTCACGATTTGATTAGCGAATAATAATAAGATAATATTTGCAACATTAGCAATTAAACCAACTGCTGTTCCTAAAGCATAATTACCATCACCGATTCCATATCGATAAATGAATGTATCTAAAACATCAGCAACATCATAAACTTGAGTGTTATACAAATTATAAATTTGATCGAATCCTCCTCCGATTAACCCTCCAACACGAAGAATCAACATAATTGATATCGTTGGCATCAATTGAGGTAAAGTGACATGAAAAAATTGTTGAAAAGGATTTGCTCCATCAATTTCCGCTGCTTCATATAGATCCGCTGAAACATTAGATAATGCTGCTAAATAAATAATCGCACCCCAGCCAACCTCTTTCCACATATCGCTAACAACTAAAAGAGCTAAAAATTGTTTGCCATTAGAAAATACTTGAACATCCAATCCTATAGAAGTTAACAATCGATATAAAGAACCCGTTTTTTCATTTAATAAAGAGAAAATAAGTCCAGAAATAACTACCCAAGAAACAAAATGAGGCAAATAAACGATAGTTTGAATAGCGTTTTTAAAGAACTTATTTCTTATTGCGTTAATCATAACCGCTAATAAAATTGAAGCCGGAAAACTAAAAATAAGTTTTAAAAGATTGATTACAATCGTATTTTTAAATGCCTTCCAAAAGCCATCCATAGCAAACAAAACCTTAAAATTTTCAAAATGATTCCATGGACTTTTTAATATTCCTAAACGTGGAGAATACTTTTTAAATGCTAAAATAACCCCATACATTGGTTTATAAGCAAATATTAAAAGAAGAACAAAAGATGGTAATAACATTAGATAGAAAACTCTATGCGCCCATATTTCTTTTGCTAAATTTAATAGTTTTTTCTTAAAAGTTAATGGATTATATTTTTCCATTAATTCTTTTTCTATTGTTTTCTTTTTTTTCTTCATTACTGTTCCCATTGTTCATCCCACTAGCTTTCTTCATAATTTTAAAAGTTTATTATCTTTAAAAAAATGGAAAATAATTATGGCTATTTTGTGTTTTTATTATGTTAGGATTTAAATAATTCACGATATTTACTCGGTGAATAATCACTATACTTTTTAAACATTTTCGAAAAATGATAATAATCATCGTAGCCAATCGATGAAGCTATAGTCGTTAATGATAAATCTGTATTAGCGATTAGTTTCTTTGCTCTTTCCATTTTTAAATTAATAAAATATTCCGCAAAAGAACAACCGCATACCTTTTTAAATAATTGACTAAAATACGATGAATTATAATTATATTTATTAGCAAAATATGAAAGAGTTAGTTTCTCTTCAATATGATCTTCTAATTCTTTAATGACTTCAGAAATAATATTTGAAGTGCCCTCTTCTTCTTCATCCTTTTTAAAATGCGACACAATATCAGAAATCATTTCTTCAAAGGAGCTGTAATAATCTAAAACAGAAATGTCGGCAAGATTATCGTTATAATCTACGACTCCAAATTTTGTCATGTTAAATACAATAACTTTATATATTTTTTGAAAATCATATACTTTAATTTGATATGTTTCAATACGGCTATGTAGTGTTTGAATTTCCGCAAGTAATTCATACGCATTCTTAGATTTATCTATTTCTTGAATTAAAGTATTGACATTTTCATTATAAGAATATATTGTGCATTCATTTTTATTTGTGAAAAATTTTTCTTTACTAGCAATACGAGCCACTCTTAGATTAAATGAAATTCTTTTATAGTCATAAAATTCTTCACTTATTCCAATTGAAATATTATTTTTTTCTACTAAAAAAGATATCTTATCAATATCAACATCAACACAAATATAAATAATCATTTTTTCATCTTGATAAACTATTTCACTATATCTAGCTGGTGGTTCTATAAAATCAATATTATCTTTTGTTTTAGAAAAAACCACTATCCTCATATTTTCGTTTTTTGGAAGTGTCGGATTTTCTTTAAAAAGATTTTCTAAAACTACATCATTTTCAAGGTATACATGATTAACAATTGAATCAAATACTAATCGATTAAAGTTTTCTTGTTCATTATTTTTTATTTCAACTAGTAAATTAATTAGTTCATGAATATTAATTGGCTTTTTTAAATACCTTATAGCCCCTAATCTAATGGCTTCTTGAGCAAATTCAAAAGTGTCAAACGCACTTAAAAAACAAAATTTAATTTTTTTATGCACTTTTTTTACATGTTCAAAAAGCGCAAATCCATTCATTTCATCCATTGAAACATCAGAAAAAACAACATGAGGTTTTAATTCTATTATTTCTTTCTCTGCGACTGAAGGTGAAGAAGAATAACCTAAAACTTCAAATCCGTAATCTTCCCAATTAATTAAGGTTCTTAATTCATCTACAATTAATTGTTCATCATCAATTATATATACGCCTATCATTTTACTTACCCTCCTTTGGAATAATCACTCTTGTTATAACAAAATCACCATTTTCACTTAATAAAAGGCTAACAGAAGCACAATCTCCATATATAAGCTTCAATCTTTTTTGAATGTTTTTTAAAGCTAATCCATGTTTTTTATAACTATCATTAAACTCTTCTTTATCAGTTATTATTTTTTTATTTATTTCTAACATGTCATTTTCTGTTAATCGACTTTGATTTTGATTTAAAACATCAATAATCACATAGTTATTATCTTTATAAATCTTCACAAATATTTTTCCTTTTTTATCTATTAATCCGTGAACAAAGCAATTTTCTAATAAAGGTTGCAATAAAACTCGAGGGACAACTATATTATTCAGTCTTTCATCAATATCAAAATCAAATGTCACTAAAGGATATCGTACATATTGAATGTTTAAATAACTTTTCGCTGCATATACTTCTTTTTCAATTGTAGAAGAAGTTTCAATAGTTAAAGAATATCTTAAGAATTCACTTAGATTTTCAATACAGTATTTGGCTTTTTCTTCTTCTTTTAAGTTAACTAAAGAACGAATTGAACTTAAAACATTAATTAAAAAATGCTTATTGATTTGTGAATATAGACTTCTTAATTCATAAATCACGTTATCTAATTGTAATTGTAAGCTTTTATGCTTTTCTTCTAGTATCTGCGCATTTAATGCATTTATACTATGGACTAATTCATTATACGAAGAAATAACTTTATCAACGCCTTTATCTCCAATAAGCTCTATTTCTACAAGCGATGTGTTTTCTTTAATTTCCGAAAAGCAATCAAATAAATAATCTAAGGAAATCTGATTCTTCTTTCTAATTCTAGAATACGCGATTAAAAAACAAATTATAGAAATTATAATTACGATCGAAATAATCAAATACATTGATAATAATTCATTTAAAATAGAATAAGAATCAAAATAACTTCTTAGTTTCCACTCAAGAAAATCAAGGGTAATTGTTTTTTGATAATATCGCGAATTGTTAAATTTATTAAAATCCGCAAGTGAAGATGAATTATAAATAGATTCTTCATTACAAATAATTTCTGCCCAGATTGCATTACTTTCTTCAACTTTTTGTAAAATATCAAGAAGTAAAGATTTATTAATATAAATAAATCCTAAGCCAAGTTTTTTATTAAAAGAGGCATTTTGAATGCTCATAATATTTCTTGCAAAAACAAAATAATCGGTATCACTATTATCAAAATAAAATTTTAATTTTAAAAAGAATAATCCTCCTCTTTGATAATTATCTTCCTTAGCTTTGTCAATTATTTTATTTAAATTATAATTAACTAAAATTGAATCATATCCATCATAAATAATATCAGAAGTGCTATAGTTATCATTTATAACAGGAATAAATCCCGCTCCTTTAATATCTGATATATTTGATGATATTAATAAGTTAATCATTTTGCTAATTGTTGAATTTGATTCTTTTTCATTATCCTCTCTTTCAATAATAGCTTCTTGAAATTCTTCATTCATAAAATAAGTTGAAAAAGTATAATCAATGTTTTTTAATTTTGTTTCTAAAGATGAAGCAATTCTAGAAGAAATCCTATCAAATTGTTTTAAAGACGATTCTTTTTGATAAGAATAAGAAATAATCGAATATGACCCCACAATAGCAAATAAAAGAAAAGCTATGATAGCTATCAGTAGCGATGATTCTTTTTTAAATCTCTTTTTCTTCATTTTAAAACCACCTCATTATTATCTAATTTCTAAATATCTATTAATTAATTAGTAATATTATCTCTAATAACTTTAATAAAATTTTTATATATCAATGCATGCCCATCAATGTCAGGATGAACTAAGTCAGCACAAAGCATATAACGATTCGGCAATAAATAACTGCCTTTAACATAAACAACATTTTCCCATTTATTAAAACTGATTTCTTTTTCTATAACACTACAAAAAGCTTCTACTTTAGAGGATTTAACTCCAGAACAGCATTCATTGAAATATGAAAATATATCAGTTATAAAAAACAATTTATCTAAATGTTTATTAATAACAGTGGATAAAAAATAATGAACTTTTTCTTTAAACTCTGTTATTGACCAAGTATCTATAACATTTATTCCTAATTCAATCGTAGCGATATCAAAATTATTAAAGTTAGCAATGTAATCCGCGACTTCTTTTTCTAATCTACATGAACCAGGAAAACCTAAATTTATTAAATCATATCCTAAATCTTTTGCTATTAAACTTGGATAAGATAATTCTTGAATGTATGTTAAAGAAGATGAAGTTATACTAGAACCATAAGCCAAATATCTTTTTTGTGGCATATAAATTTCCTTTATTTCTTCAAAATCGCCTTCTATATCAAAAAGTTCAAATTCAGTGTAATCAAAAATCAAACGATATACCCTGCTATCAAAAGATGATTTTTTTCCTTTGTTAATAAAAGCTATTTCTTCTTCATTCTTTAATGGAGTAATAATTATTTTTGTAATTTCTTTATTACTAATAGTAAAATACGATTGGTCCCATGATGCCTGTACACTTCCTAAATAAAGCTGTGCTTGTGTCATATTTACATCTTTAGACTTCAAATAAAAAGTTACTTGTGAACGGGGAATAAATCTAAATTCCACACCCACTGCTGTTTTATTCATATTTTTCCCTTGTTCAAGCATTGATTTTTCACAAGATAATGGTAAACGTAATAAAGAAAATCCTCCATCATCATTTTTTACTAATTCTTGAACATTCCAAAGTACAACTTTATTATAAATAATCATAATTTACCTCATTTCTCTTGCTTTAAGATCAAAACTATCATTCGGATCAACTTTAGTTTCTTGATATTCAGATACGGCAGTTGAAGAAATAAAATCATGTAAAGATTGTCCTTTTTTATTATTAATTGAAATTACATATGAAATAAGAGGTACTAGTCCATATGTTATTATCCCTATAAATAATTCAATGACAATAAAAAAGAAAAATCTAAGTAATATTTGTAAAGGTGCAGGTTCAAAATTATTGTTTTTGTAATTATAAATTCTTAACCCCATCATTTTTTTACCAATAGTTTGTCCTTTAAAAGCTAAGGGGAAAATTAAATAAATTAATGTTGCGCTTATTAATAAAGCAATTGAAACATATTCAACTGTCATATTAATTAAAGCATTTGATACCTCTATATACTTATCAGTATTTTGATAAATATTTTCAATACTCAAATCAATAATTTTTTCAAACCATTCATAAATTTCATCACTTTTTTCTTTGTCATTAACTATAACATATTTTTCATCACTAAGTGAAAAAAGGCAATCTTTGCCATCATTACATGAATCTATTTGCGATTTTTTATAATCATTATATGTTTCAATTTTATCAAAAGTTAAATAAAAAGAAGAAAGTTGTTCATCGATATAATTCGCTGAATATTCTTTATTGTTAGTTATTTTTTGACAATTTTCATTTTCATCATAATAAAACAATTTAGTTTCTACCATAGTATCATAATAATTCTTTCTTATTCTTTTAGAAGAAGAAATATTACTTGTTATTGGTTGAATAACAAATGAATAAAAAATACAAATAAATAAAACAAAAAGTACAAAATCTAATAAAAAAGAAACAATTCTTCTTGCGTTTGTTGGCTTAATAAAAGAATTATTTTTTATCTCTAAATTATTGGTTTCTTCATAATTATTTCCCATCATTAATCTCCACCTATTTATATAATAAATTATATTTAAGTTAGTTATTGGTGAAAATGTATTTTTTTTAGACTTTTATTTGTCTTTTATTTAAAAATTTTCAACTTCATTGTTAAAAACTAAAAGTTTTAGGATAATTATTGTCTTATTAATCAAAATATAATTGTAAAAACGGGTCAGTTTTATATGTAAAAATTGGTCAGATTTAACCCAAAATATTGGTCAGTTTAATAAAATTGTTATAAATAAAAAGCAGGAGGAAATTTAATGAATAAAATAGTAAATAAAACAAAATATAAAAAAAGAATAATAGTGTAAATGCATCTATTGAAAAATACCTACAAATATTCGGCGCAGTTTGTATAGAAGGTCCTAAATGGTGTGGAAAAACTTGGACTTCATCATATCACGCAAATAGTGAATTCTTAGTGGGAAATCCTAAAGGAAATTTTTCTAATCGCTTATTTGCAGAAATAGACCCTTTTGCAATATTAAAAGGTAAAACTCCTCGTTTAATTGATGAATGGCAGGAAGTGCCTAGTATTTGGGATGCTACAAGAGCCTATGTTGACCAAAATACTAATAAAGGACAAATAATTTTAACAGATTCATCTACGCCACAAGAAAAAGGAATATTACATAGTGGAACTGGTAGAATTAAAAGTATTAGAATGAATACCATGTCTTTATACGAATCAAGTGACTCAAGTGGTGAAATATCATTAAAAGATTTATGTGAACAAAAATTTAATTCTAAAATACATGAAGAAATCACCCTTGAAAAAATCGCATATTTAATTGCTCGAGGGGGCTGGCCAGGAAATATTGATGTTGACCCATCTATCTGCTTTGAACTTGCTAATGGCTACATGGAAAATATTATAAAGTTTGATTTAAAAAAGCTAGATATTGATGTAAATTACAATGAACAAAAAGCAAAATTAATCTTAAAATCATTAGCAAGAAATGAATCTACGACTGTTTCTAATCAAAGTATATTAAAAGATATTATTGAAAATGATTTTGAATCTATTAGCAAAAATACATTAGTTAAATACTTAAATGCTTTCAATAGAATGTTTTTGTTCAATAATCAACCACCATTTTCTCCAAATATTAGATCTTCATTAAGAATCAAACAAATGGAAAAAAGACATTTTTCTGATCCTGCAATGGCGTGTGCTATACTAAATCTTACACCAAAGAAAATGTTAAGTGATTTAAATACAATGAGCTTTATGTTTGAAGCTATGGTCGAAAGAGATTTATCTATCTACGCTCAATCATTTGGAGGAAAACTTTTTCATTATCAAGATTATAAGGGAAATGAAATCGATGCGGTTATCGAATTGGAAGATGGAAATTGGTGTGCGATTGAAATAAAACTAGGATTAAATAAAGCCGAAGAAGGAGCGAAAAATTTAATTAAGGTTTGTAATAATATCACACAAAACGGAGGAAAAGAGCCTTTAATAAAATGTGTAATTTATGGAGTAGGAAATATATCTTATCAAAATAGTGATGGAGTTTATATTTTGCCAATAACCGCTTTAAAAGATTAATAATATTTTAAAAAAAGCACTACCGTAATTGTACTAGTGCTTTTTTATCTGTTTTATTATTTATTCTTTTTAATATGGTATATAGCCTGTTTTATCTTTTACAGTTATTTTTCTAATAACTCGACATGGAACACCCGCTGCAATAACATTATCAGGAATATCTTTTGTAACTACACTTCCTGAACCAATTATTGTATTATCACCAATTGTTACACCTTGATTAATACATGCATTTGCGCCAATCCAAACATTATTTCCTATTTTAATTTTCTTAGCAAAACAAGCACCATTAACTCTTTCTTCCGCATCAAAAGCGTGATTAGATGTATAAATACCTACACGAGGACCAAACAATACATTATCACCTATCTCAATTTCTCCTCCATCTAACATCACACAATCAAAATTTGCGTAAAAATTATTACCAATAGTGATATTATATCCAAATTCAACTCTTAATGATGGTTCAAAATGAACGCCTTTTCCAATAGATTTAAATAATAATTTTAATATTGATTCTCTTTCCTCAACTGATTTATCATAACTATCATTATATTTATTAGTTAATATAATTGCTTTTCTTCTAGCCTCTTTTAATTCCGGAGTTAAATCATTATAAACATTTCCTTCTAAAACAAATAATCTTTGCTCTTCTAAATTCATTTTTTCACCTTCTCGCTTATTTTATAAAAAACATCTAGTTTATCAATCGATAAATCTTATTTAATATCTATAATAATATTATGAATTTTATCGTATTAAAGTGTTACAATTTCGAAATTATTTTTAAATTATAACACTTAATATTATGTTTTTTTATATTACATTAGATTTTTTTAACCGTTTTTCTTCATTTCCATATAAGGTAAAACTTCATAACCGTTTTTCTTATAAACATGTACAGCACGCTTATTATATTCTT
>CAZZGL010000013.1:0-1062 GCA_964654155.1 uncultured Staphylococcaceae bacterium
ATTAATACATAATAATCCTAAATATCGTGATATTGCTATTTGGTACGATGAATATCTAACTCCAGGAGAAAACTTTGAAAATGTAATTATGTCGGCAATGAATAAAAGTGAAATATTCACCCTTCTTGTTACTCCTAACTTAATTAATGAAGAAAATTATGTCCGTTCTGTAGAATATAAAGCCGCTAGAAAAATTAAAAAGAAAATACTTCCTATTGAAATGGAAGAAACTGATTACTATATCCTTAAAGAACAATTCGAAGATATTCCACACTGTATTGATATTAAAAACAATGATGAGTTTGATAATAGTTTGTTAGAATTCTTAAAAGAAATCACCATTCAAGATCTTAATAATGATCCAAAACATATCTACTATATTGGTTTAGCTTATTTAGAAGGTATTGATGTCGAAGTTAATATTAAACGAGGTATAGAACTAATTACCTCTGCAGCAGAATCTAAATTACCTGAGGCAATGGAAACATTGCATGAAATGTATTTTCATGGTGATAAAGTTAATCTAGATTATAATCAAGCGCTTAAATGGGCAAAAGAATTAACTGATTACTATGCTAAAAAATATGGAAATGAACACAAAGAAACACTTGTATGGATGAATCAACAAGCTTTATGCTATTTAAAATTAGGTAGTAAAAACGATTGTGAAAAAGCACTAAGTCTTTATTTACGATGTAATAAATTAAAATGTGAAATATTTGGTGAAAATCATTTAGAAACTCTTGATTCCTTAAACAACATAGCGAACACTTATGCTCAGTTAGGAGATTATAATAAAGCTTTGGAAGTTTTTAATAAAAGTTACACTTTATGCTTTAAACTTTTTGGTGAAAATCATTTAACTTCATTAATATCTCTTAATGGCTTAGCTAATATATATGGCTTTTTAGGAAATTATTCTAAACAGTTAGAATTGAACATAAACTGCTATGAACTTAGATGTAAAATATTTGGTGAAAACCATCCCAATACACTTATTTCATTAGATAATTTAGCACTTACTTATTGTAATTTAGGAGAATTTAACAAAGCTTTAGAATT
>CAZZGL010000013.1:1162-24581 GCA_964654155.1 uncultured Staphylococcaceae bacterium
ATAATTTAGCACTTACTTATTGTAATTTAGGAGAATTTAACAAAGCTTTAGAATTGCATAGAAAATGTTATAAACTACAATGCGAAATTCTCGGCAATAATCATCCAGATACTCTTATATCTTTAAGTAATCTCGCATTTGTTTATGGTAGATTAGGCAATTACTCTATGCAACTTGATTTAAATAGGAAATGTTATGAACAATATTGCAAGTTGTTAGGTGAAAGACATCCTGATACACTTATCACTCTAGATAATTTAGCACTTACTTATTGTAATTTAGGAAAATTTAACAAAGCTTTAGAATTACATTTAAAGTGCTATAAATTACAATGTGAAGTACTTGGTGAAAAGCAGCCTAGCACCCTAACTTCATTAAATAATTTAGCACAACTATACAACGAATTAAAAATGCATAACGAAGCTTTAAAATTACATTTAAAATGTTTTTATTCACGATGTGATATCTTAGGAGAAAATCACCCGGATACACTTATTTCAATAAATAACCTTGGAATTACATATACTTATTTAGGTTCTTATGAAAAAGCTTTAGAACTGCATTTAAAATGTTATACCATGCGATGTAAAATTTTAGGCGAAAAACATCCTAACACAATAACTTCATTAAATAATTTAGCTTCTGATTATCTTATATTAGGAGATTTTAATAAAGCTTTAGAATTGTTTATAAAATGTTATAAATTAATATGCAAAGTTTTTGGTGAAAAACATGTAAAAGCATTAGAATCTTTAAGTAATTTAGCACATATATATTTTTATCTAGAATTATATGAAAATGCTTTAGATTTATTTATAAAGAGTTATATTTCATATTATGAAAATTTAGGTAATGATTATCCTGCAACTATTTCAACGCTTGATAATTTATCAATAACTTATGATAAATTAGAGCAACAATATAAATCTACAGGACAATATGAAAAGTATTTAAAACTAAGTCAAAAATATTATATTTTACTTAGTGAAATTAAAGATTTTACACTTCATAAAAAATGATACAATTAATAAAGGATGGTGATACTAAATGGCTATTATATATTTATGTTTGGCATTAGCGATTTTAATAGGATCTATTGCACTAGCGGTTTATAAACGCAAAGAAACTGGTAAATGGATTTCTTATTTAACTATCGGTTCCTTTATTGTTGTTTTTTTAATGGTTTTACCGACAAAATGGACTAAAGATGGACAAGAAATTTGGAGCCCTTTTCTTTATAAAGTCATATCTTCTATATTTTATAGTCTTAAGTCTTTAGGTGGCGGTCAAAATCTTGAACAATTAGAAACTATTTCTTTAACCGGATGGACAAAAGATTTATACATGATTTTAGGCTATATAACATTCTTTATGGCACCTATAGTAACATCTGGATTTATTTTATCCTTTATTGGTGATTCAATTGATCGTATTCGTTACTTCTTTACTTTTTCTAAAAAATGTCATGTTTTTTCTGAAATAAATGAAAACACACTCGCTGTCGCTATGGGAATTTATAAAGTACCTGGTAAAAAAACGATAGTCTTCTGTAATTGTAAAAATGTTGATAAACAATTAATCCAAAAAGCTAAAAGCATACATGCAATTACTTTATATGCATCATGTTCTTCATTAAAGTTTCATTCTCGTCGACAAATAAAAGAATACGAATTAAATCTTCTTTCTGAACATGAAGATAAAAATATTGAAACATGTGAAATTCTTATTTCCCAAAAAGAGCAATTAAAAAACATTAAATTAACCATAAACGCCTTTGTTCATAACGTTACCGATATTAATATTCTTGAATCGATGATAAAAGAGATAAACAATCAATTTACTAATTCGATAAAAATATGTTTTATCAATGAAATCGGTCTATTCTGTAATAACTTATTATATCAACACCCACTTTTTGAAAAACAAAATAATAAAAATGAAATATCTGCTTTAATTATTGGATGTGGAGCGTTAGGTAAAGAAATGTTAAAAACAATATTATGGAATGGACAAATTGAGAATCTTCCTTTAAAGATTAGTATCTTGGATAAAAATGCTGATGAAGTTAAATTACAAATTCTAACAAACTATCCAGAATTAGACCATTACAATATTGAATTTATTAAAGTAGATATCCAAACTCCTGACTTTGAAAAAATAATAAAAGATAAATTAGATACCACTTTTATTTGTGTAGCTACCGGAAAAGATGAATTAAACATTAGTACTGCGGAAAATGTTTATCAAACATTCCGTCGATGTGAAATTATGAATACACCTCCTATCTATACTCGAGTTCGAAATAAAGCCAAAACAAATAATATGAACCAACATATTAAATATTTAATCGATCGCAATATTCATATTTTTGGAACAATAGAATCAATATATTCTGATTGTACTTTATTTAATTCTGAATTAGAAAAATTGGCGCTTGCAGTTCATCTTTGTTACAACAATGTCCTTGATGTTGACGAAAATGATGAAAATTATAAAGCCGCTCTTCAATCGTTTTATACCTCCGCTTATAATCGTCGTTCCTCTATGGCTGTTGCGCTTCATATTCCTGTAAAACTATATCAATGTGGAATTAAACTTTCTTCATTAAAGAATATTACTGAAGAAGATTTAGAAAATATAGAAAAAACACTGCAGAGACAAGACATTTTAGATAAATTAGCTAGAAATGAACATGAACGTTGGAACGCCTTCATGCGTAGCGAAGGTTGGCGTAAATCAAGTATTAAATCAATGCTTAGATACGCTCCAATAATAAAGAATCATAAAGATGATAAAGCATATATTCACCCTTGTATTGTTTCTTGGGAAGAATTAGATTTAGTACAAGATGCATATAATAAATTAGGATTATCAAAAAAAGTTTTTAAATCCTCTGACTATAAGATTGTTTCATCTATTTCAAAAATTATCAAAAAAGCAAAAATGCTATGAAAGGAATGATTAACTATGTATACACCAAAACCAATTGACACTTCTAAAATTATTTTGCCTGATGATTTACTTAATTTAACTGAAAAAATTGCTGAAAATGTTCATGATGTTTGGGCAGAAGAAAGAATTCGTTCAGGATGGACTTATGGCCCAAATCGCAATGATGAAAAAAAGGAGAATCCATGTCTAGTTCCATATAATGAATTACCAGAAAGTGAAAAAGAATATGATCGTAACACCTCACTTGAAACCATTAAAATGATTCTTTCCTTAGGATATGAAATTATAAAAAAATAAATTACTTCCCTACAAAACTTTAAAGGCTTTTTACTCCTGCAGTATTTTCTGCAGGTTTTTATTTATAATATTACTTATCTGTATTAGTTTATATTGCATACATCCTTATATAATCGATATTGGGCAATACCAACAATTTCTATTATAAGGGATTAATTCTTCAGTTAAACAAAAAATTAATCCCGGTCTTATATTTAATCCAAACTTTTTTAAAACCGTAAAATTCTTATCTGGATGGTTTAGAGATTTGCTCTTTTTAATTTCTATAGGATAAATATTCATCGCATCAACGATTATTAAATCAATTTCTTTTTTATCTATGTCTCGATAATAATATAAATTATTAACTGGTTTACCAGAATTATAATAAGTTTTAACAATTTCTGTAACTACATATGTTTCTAAAAAAGCACCATCCATATTCCCATTAGCTAAAGTTTCAGCATTAGGCCACCTACATAAATAAGCCGCTAAACCGGTATCCATAAAATACACTTTTGGTATTTTAACTAATCTATCGGTTATATTTGTATAATATGGATGTAATATAAAAATAATACCCGAACGTTCTAGAATTGTAACCCACGCTTTT
Source organism: uncultured Staphylococcaceae bacterium (assembly GCA_964654155.1). Classification (GTDB taxonomy): domain Bacteria; phylum Bacillota_I; class Bacilli_A; order RFN20; family CAG-826; genus CAG-826. The sequence goes on from CAZZGL010000013.1 coordinate 5,004, forward strand.
GCAGTAGGTGCTGAAATACCAATCGATTTAGCTATTTCATCATAATGCAATTCTTGTGATGTTCTTGCCGCCATATATACTAAAAAGTCATAGAACTCATTTAGTTTACCAACTTGTTCTAATTGATGAATATCTCGTTCTAAATAAGTATTTATATAATCACTATAATATTTATCTCTATCAATTTCTGTAGTTAATATTTTCGGCATTCCGCCATTAAATATTCTTTTATATAATTCATTTAAATCATATGGAGTAAACTCTTTTTCTTTTAAATAATCAATATCTGGATTAAATAGAATACCTTCTTTTCCATCTATCTCAGATTGAGATAATCCAGATAATTCAAATATAGCCACTCGTCCTGCAAGAGATTCGGTAATATTTTTCATCATTTTAAATTTTTGAGAACCAGTTAGCCAAAATAATCCATTATTATCCTTTCCTTCATATGATAATTTGTCTACTATATCTTTTATTTTTTCTAAAATAGCAGGTTCTTTTTGAAATTCATCAATAATAAGTGGATATCCATAAGTTTCAAAGAACAAATCCGGATCCTCATGCGCAAGTCTTCTAGCATTTCTATCATCTAAACTAACATATTTTCTATTAGATTCTTTGATATGATTGAGCATGGTTGATTTTCCAACTTGTCTTTGTCCACATACCATAATAACAGGATATGACTTTGATGCATTAATAATTTGTTTTTCCATAGTTCTATTAATATAACTCACGCCAAACACCTCCGAGTTTTCTAAAGTTAGATTTTATTTTTCTCGGCTTTATTATAAATTATCAAGAATATTTCGATAATAAAAATTACTACGATAAAATTTACAATACTTTTCTTATTTTCTTTAATTTAAATAAATATATTTCCGATTACTATACAAAAAAATCTTATGTAACTTCTACTAACATAATTAATGCTACCATATTTTTATCTAAAAAATAATCATTTTACACTCTTAAATAGAAGCGAATATTATTAGGCACTCTAAAATTAACAATAAATTTCAGAAAGTATCATTAAATAACCTTTTTGTCGCTAATTACTATAAGTGAAAAAAATAAATTCATTGCCAATTTTATTCCTTTTTTCATAAATATTAATATCCGATTTTATTCCTTTTTTGCTATATTGTTATTACCGATTTTATTCCTTTTTAATCGACTACATTTTTTATAATGCTAAAATATCACTGAAGTAAACAATTATGTTAGAAAGAAAAGCATATAAAAAACTATTAGATTGGAAGAAAAATCATTATAAAAATTGCTTAATGATTAAAGGAGCTAGACAAGTTGGAAAAACTTTTTTAGTCCATGAATTGGGCAAAAATGAATATGATAGTTTTATTGAAATAAATTTCATTAAGAATCAAAAAATGAAGGGGGATATTTGATGGAGATTTAGATGCTGAAACTATTTATAAACAAATAACTATTCAAATTCGTAACATCAAATTAATCGAAAAGAAAACCTTAATTTTTCTTGATGAAATTCAAGCCTGTGGAAAAGCAAGAACCGCTCTTAAGTTTCTTGCTGAAGATGGAAAATACGATATCATAACATCTGGTAGTTTACTTGGATTGACGTATGGCGAAGATGCCGATAAAAATGTTGAAGAGCCTGAATCAATACCAACTGGATATGAAGAGTTTTTAACTATGTATTCATTGGATTTTGAGGAATTTCTTTGGGCTGAAGGATATAAAGACGCCATTCCTATATTAAAAGATTTCTTTTTAAAAAAGGAAAAAATTCCAAATGATATTAATGAAAAATTTGAAAATCTATTTAAAGAATATATGGTTGTTGGAGGAATGCCGGAAGTTGTAAATGACTATGTACAAAATCATGATTTTACAAGAGTAACCAACATTCAAAATCGAATTTTAGAAAACTACCGCTTTGATATTTCAAAACACGCAAAAGGCGCAGAAAAAATAAAAGTACGAAAATGCTATGATGCTATTCCAAAACAACTGACAAAAGAAATAACTAAATTCCAATATTCCACTGTTGAAAAAGGCCAAACAAGTAAAAAATATGGTGGTAGTGTGCAATGGTTAAGAGATTCTAATTTAGTTAATGCCTGTTATTGTATCCATGAGGCATATCTTCCATTAATGGCTAATGCAATCGAAGAACAATTTAAACTATATATCAATGATACAGGATTATTATGCGCAATGTACGGATTTGAAACTAAAAGAGCTATTATTGATAATACAATTAAAGGAAATGCAAAAGGTGGAATTTATGAAAATGTCATTGCGGAATTATTAATAAAAAATGGATATAATTTGTATTATTATCATCCTGATAATGAACATGAATTAGAATTCTTACTTAAAAAAATGGAAGCATTATTCCTATTGAAGTAAAAGCAGGCAATACAAGTACTATAACATTAAATAGATTTGTTGAACAATATAAGCCTCTAATTGCTTATAAATTTATAAATGGAAATATTGGCTTAAACGGAATTAAATATACACTTCCTCATTATATGATTATGTTTTTATAAATTAATTCTAAGTAAAATCATTGAGCATAATTAATTAGTTAAAATTATAAATTAATGAATTTATATTCTATCTCACACATATTTTCAATTTTTATTTTTAGAGTATAAAAAAACAAAATCACTTAAAGAAATGATAGATTCAATTAAAAAAATACCACATTTTCCCTTTTTTAATTTTTCTATCAATTGATTAAAAAGCGCATCAAATCGCGCTTTTTTCATTATTTCTATGTTCTATTTTTGAATTATTCTTCTAAAGATAAGCTATATTTTCACTATTACCTAAAGTACTATACATAACAATGATTATTAAGCATATTCTTTTGAAATTGTATAAACATCTACCGTTTCATCACTTTTCAGAATTATTTTCATTATATTTTATACAATACAGCCTTTTGTTTCTTCTTTTAAATCTTTAAAAGTTTTAATTAATTACACTTATCAAATTCGTTCATATCATAATTTTTCTAAATACTCTGTTTCTATATCTTCAATAATAAACCGTCGTTTATTATATCCAATCTATCTCTTATTTTTTGATTCTTTTTCTAACTTTTTATTAAAACAGCATAGTAAATCTTGTGAATCAAATTCATAATATGTTGATATTCCATCTTCCTCATAAACCCATATTGCTCCATGCATGAAATTTCACTTTATACACTTTACTTTCCTCATTTTAAATATGGATATACTGTAACAATGAATCAATTTTTTCCTATTGAAACTAAAACTTTCATATCCAATTCTATTCCTATTTTTTTAATATATTATTTAATTTAGTTTTTCGAGTGAATTTTTATTTAAAGACTTAATTAACGATTTTTAATTAATACTTTGCATAAAGGCAGATTTTCTTGAATTAATTTTGCTATTTCGCTTTGCCGCTCAATAATGTATTTTTCTTGCTCATTTTCAAACCTAACAAAATCAACAGTATTTATTGCAGTTTGAAGAATATTATCTCTTTTAATAATTTGACGATATTGAACTACTTTAGAAGAAATATATTGATTTTGAATTCTCTTATTAACTGTTTCACACAATAATATATAATTTCCAATATTATCTACTATTTCTTTTTGTTGCTTTTTATGGGAAGGCCAACCATTTTCCGCCCACACATAACTTGGATTTTGCGGATAAATATGTTCTAAATTAACAGTATTCACATTAACTTTTCCCGAAATATTATTGCATATAACATCTATTAATAATAATGCTTTTTTTAAATTACGTGGTGTTTCCGCATCACCTAACTTAGTTTTAAAATCATCTAAACTAATTTGCCATGTAATAGTATCAGAATTAATTTTATCTATTAAATAATAGTTAATATCATTAGGAGATACACCATTTTTTATATTATCTATAACATCATTTAGTAAATATTTGAAAGTTGTAGGGCTTCCACCATTCATTGTTAATACAACACTCATCATGCAAAGAGGAATAACCACTTTATTCAAATAATTAAAATTTTTATTAATATCAATTTGTTTCATAGCTAGAATGTTCAAAACATCAAATAATGATTTTCTATTAATATAATTTATAACGCTTCTAATAGGGCTATCGCCTAAAGTATTAAGTAAATTAATCGTATTCACAAATTTTTCAAATGTCGATTTATCTTTCGTAACATTATCTCTTAAAAATGTAATTATTTCCATATTATCGAAGTTTTTTTCATAATTTGCTGATAATAATTTATAATAACTAATTAATGCTTGGCGTACTTCCTTCATTTTGCAAGTATTAAAAGTAATTTGATATGCTTTTGAATATTGATCTAGTGCCGTCTTAATTACTTCATCTTTTGATAATGGTTTACCGCCTGTATTAATTTGTTGAAAAATTTTAAAAGCATCATCTGCATTTGAACATTTTTTTAAAAAAATAAATATATTTCTTTTTATAATTTTAATAAAATCATTTATTTTTGAACTATTGTCTTTCACAAATTTATATAAATCTAAATAAACCTTTTTAAAAGGAGCAACCGCATAATCGTTAAAATGAGTTTTATATTTTAAATTGTTAGCAAAAACATCATATGAAATATCAAATAAATCTATATCTTCTATCTTAATTGAAAGCTCATTTGAAACATCTTTAATTGCTTTAATCAAATTATTTAATGTTACAATTCTTTGCTGTCCATCAGCAATTTTTATTTTTCCATCCTCTTCATAATAAATAAAATCTAAAAAATATAATTGAACTGTTTGATTATCTATCACATTTAATAAATCTTCTTTAAATTGTACAATTTCTTTTTCCTTCCAATCATAAAATCTTTGAAATATAGGAATTCCAATTTTATATTTTTTTAAACTATAAATATTTACATAATTAGATGTAATAGTATCATTTTCAATCAACATATCAATTTCTCCTTATCTTTTTTGATATACAACTCTTTTTCCTTTTTTCATTTCATTTATTTCTCTGTATGCATATATTCCCTTTTGATTAGCTAATCCATCAGGATGAAACGCATTACTGCTAAAAAGATTTCTAATAACAACTCTATATCTCTCCTGTTTATTACTTCGAATAATTTTTTGAAAATAAAGGGGAACATATTGAATATTGCTACGCAAAATATCGTAATATAAAGGTATTATTATATCGCTATCAATTGGGAGACCATGCTCTTTTATTTCCTCAGTTGCAATATCACGTAAAATAATCCAAAAAGCATCTTTATCGTTTTTTTTCAATGAAGCATTTTTTAATTTATCCAAATTTCTTTTCAATACATCTCCAAGCATATTTATACATCCTTTTCTAACAAAAATAAGAATTCAAAAACATGAATATTTCTTTTATTTAAATTTCTACATGCTCTAAATACATTATATTTATGTTCAAATGTTCTAACTTTACCTAATTTAGTTAACATATCAACCATTTCTTCATATGTAATAAACCCTTCTGAATTAAATGAAATTAGAATATATCTTGCTTTTAAATCTTTACATAAGTTTTCTAAATTAATTAAAGATTCTTGTTTTTTATTATAATTTGATTTATTCCAATTTGTTGGAATTCCAGATACTTTTGATATATTAATTGGCTCTACATACTCATTAATTAAGTTGAGCATAAAATAATTAGAACCATACGGATGTTGATTATATGGTGGATCAAGATAAGCCAAATCAACTATAGGAATGACTTTACATATTTTATTAGCGTCTCCTTGCAAAATATGAACTTCACAATCATAATTGCTTAATATTGGTTTTTTTATTTCAATATCCGCTAAAATTCTATTTAAAGCATGCTTCCCATTACCACCAAATTGTCCACATTTTGTTGTAGAATTTTTATAAAATCCTTTAAATACACCACCAGTATTATTTTTAGTCGATGCCTCGTAGAGCAATGGTCCTAAAAATAAGGTTTTATAAGGTTCAGGCATTTTATCTATCAATTGTCGTGCTGTATCTATATACATAGCATTCCTAACCGTATAAAAAGCTCTTTCATTTTTTTTAATATGCTTATCATCTTTAGGACTATACAATCTTCTAATAAATCCATCTGATATTAACTTATCATCCGTCAAATTATTAATTAAGTATTTATACCATTTTTCAAGCTCTTTATCATCAATCTCACTCTTATTTAATAAGTAACATGAATTTATTGTTTTTGCATAACCTTCTAAATCATTACTATATAGTACATATGAATGCTGTTTTAAATACCTTGATACAATTCCAGAACCAGAAAAAACATCAAAAGCTATTATTTTTTCTTGTTTTAATTCTTTTTTTACTATTTTAATTACATCACCTATGAAATTCAAAAGAATACGCTTATTGCCAATATAAGTTATTATTTGATTAGTTAAATATTCTTCATTTTCCATTGTCCAAAACCTACACATATAGTGCTTTAAAAAAAATAGTAAAAATGCTATAATCAAATCGGAAAAAACAAGCGTTTTTAATAAAAAAACAATGTTCTGAAAGGTGTATTTTTTGGACTTTTTTTACTTGATATATATTTTTTATGACTATATGTTGTATATTGAGGTGATATATATGAAATATGGATATATACGGGTAAGTACGGCTCAACAACATATAGACCGGCAAGTCGATGCACTTTTGAAAATGGGGCTAGAAAAAAAATCAATATATATCGATTATGAATCAGGCAAAGATTTCAATAGAAAAAACTATAAAAAATTAATTAAAAAAATCAAAAAAGATGATTTAATCATTATTAAATCAATAGATAGATTAGGAAGAAATTATAATATGATAATTGAAGAATGGCGCTTAATTACAAAAGAAAAAGAAGCCAATATTATGGTAATCGATATGCCAATTCTTGATACAAGAATCGAAGGTAATAACTTAGTTAGTAAGTTAATTAGCGACATCGTCTTGCAAGTTCTATCCTTTGTAGCACAAAATGAAAGAGAAACATTGCGCACTAGACAAGCTGAAGGAATAAAAGCGGCTAAAGCTAGAGGGGTTAAATTTGGAAGACCAAAAATAAATATTCCAGAAAATTTTAAAACAATTGCAATTCAATATTTAAAAAAAAGAATTACAAATAAAAAAGCATGTGAAATTCTAGGAATGACTAGAGGGACTTTTTTTAGATATTTAAAGACAATAGAAAATAAATAATAAATAAAAAAAATTTACTATCCATATTATTTTCTGATTTTCCAATTTCTTGTATTTTCATTATCATAACAGGAACTCACTTTATATAATTTGGCAAATTTAGTCCAAAAATTAATAGCAATATGGTTTTTTAAACATGCAGAAAACACAAAATCATTATTAAAAGTATTAATTATTTCATTTGCAAACCACATCGCATTACCCTTTTTTCTATATTCAGGTAGAACATAAAACTCAGCAATTTCATATAGTTCATCTTCTAACTTTCTAATCATTGCTAATCCTGCGACTAAATCATTAATTATTAAAAATATTGGAAATCTATTATTATCATTCCAATAATATTCATACCATCTATAAATAGGAATGCCTTTTTCATCAAATTTTATGCTTTCATCAAAGCTAGATAATTCAATTAAATAATCGTTAAAATATTTTCTCATTTCTTCCATTCTTGATAATGGAACAATTTCTATTTTTTTCATAATAACTCCAATATATTTATCATTAATAAAAATAAAATTATTTAATTAAAAACTATACATAGCGCAATTATTATCATTATTATAAGAACAACAATTGCATATATACTTTCTGATTTTTTTATTTTCTTTGGTTCGTGATAAAAGATTGATGATTTTTCATCCGAATAATTTTTAGTAGTTTTGCTTGCTTTGGAAACTGAGCGTTCTTTTATTGCTTTAGCATATAATGCAAGAGGATCGGTTTGATTCATAATGCGTGAATAAAAATAATCAATCCATTCTTCATCGCCATCTTGACAAACATCATTTTCATTACAATTTGGTTCATGGGCAATTTTATTTCTAAGCCAACGATAATGTTTCAATTGCTTTAAATCTTCCCGCCAACCACTTACATAATATGCTCCATTAAAGGTGCTTTCCATCCTATCAATATACGCTGTTAACTTTTTATCATTTCCATACATTTCACCACATATTTTTTCTAGGCGTTTATATGCTTCCATAAAACTCATATTCTGTTTTCCTCCTATATCATTTATCTTCTTTATAAAGCTTAATATTTATTAAATTTTGGCAATTCATCAACTAAAGCTTTAATTTCATAATCATTTATTTCTACATCAACAATAATAATAGCAATTTTAAATTTATCATCATTAATTGAAAATAATCCCCCTAATTCATCACCAATATAGCATTTATCAAAATCAATTTCACCAACTATTCTTTTATTATAAATAATTCCAAAATTTAAAATTTGCTTTGCTCTATATTTATATTTATCCAAATGTTTTAAAGCATGTCGCAAGCAATTATTAATTAATGGATTTACAGTATTATATATAACATATTCATCAACTTTTTTTCTATTTTTTATAACTCGTTCATATTTTCTTCTTTCAAGCAAATAATTAAATAGGATTTCATTTTCTAATATAATTTCAAAATAATCCTCATTATAAAAAATAGAATCTTTTGTTCCATAATGACCATTTGTAAAAAAAACCTTATATGAATCATAAATATCATAGAATAATTCTGCATCATTCATACTTGCAACAAGCCGTGCAAACTCTATTAAATTACTAAAATCAACCCATGTTACACCTTTATTATTATTAAAACGGAAATGATTATACCAAGGAAAGTCCAATTTTATTCCATATTCTTTATGCAAATAACGAACTCCATTAACTGAATGATATTCAACAATATAATCAAGAAATGTTTTGCCAAATTCATCCATTTGAGTAATAATGGATGTTCCATCTTTTGCTAATAATAAATCAAATTCTTCTTCATATAATTTAGGATCATCTAAATATGCATAATATCTAAATCCTTTATTAAATGGTATATTACTCTTTTCAATAGGCAAATTAAATGGATCCTCATTTAATATTCTTGCTAAAGATACACCAAATATTTTTTCAAGCGGTATAATAAATTCATGCTTAAGTGGTCTTTTTCCCTTTAACATTTTTGAAAAATTAGATTTTTCTTTTTCTGCAAATTCATAAGCATCTTCCCCTTTAATTCCTAACTCATGAGCGATATCAATCAGCAGATGACTATACATTTTGATACCTTTTAAATTCATATAATAATCTATATTAGATTTTAAATTTTTCATTTTTATTTTTCCTCCTAAGCATTTTTTCAACTATACAATATCATAAAAAAGATAATTTTTGTAGTCAATTGTGACAACTTTTGTAGTCGTTTTAGCCGAAAAGCCTTTTTGACTTTTTATTTATTATTGTCAAATATGACTACACATTAAATCAAATAATTTTTTTCTATTAATATTATTCAATTAAAGCCCAATTAAATAGAATATATCTTAGGTAAAATATGTTTTTTATTTTGTACAAGCATTCTTAATCTTAATGTTGTATAATAGTAGCCATGAAAAAGATATTATTTTATTTAAGAAAAACACCATTAGAAGTTGTGTTAGGACCTTTATTTAAAATGATAGAGGTTATATTCGAATTATTAGTGCCTGTTATTGTTTCCTACATAATTGATGAAGGAATAAAAAAATATAACGGCGATTTAACTGAGATTCTGTTGATGTGCGGATTATTATTGCTTTTTGCTTTATTTGGTCTAGCTGCAGCAATTACCGCCCAATATTTTTCTGCAAAAGCGGCAGTTAAAGTTACAACAAACTTAAACAATGATTTATTTAAAAAAATACAGTCATTAGAATATAGTGAATTAGATAAAATTGGTTATTCAACATTAATAACAAGGATGACTAGTGATGTTAATCAAATACAAACTGGAGTTAATATGACATTAAGATTGCTTCTTAGATCTCCTGTTGTAGTAATTGGTTCAATATTAGTGGCATTTTTTATTTCAAAAGAAATTGGTTGGATTTTCTTATTGACCGCTCCAACATTATTTATTGTTATATTTTTAATAATGCTTATATGTATACCTAGATTTAAAGAAAATCAAACAACATTAGATAATATTGTTGAATTAACTCGTGAAAATCTTTCTGGAGTAAAAGTCATAAGAGCGTTTAATAAACAAAACGATGAAATTAAAAAGAATGAACAATTAAATAATAGATATGCTAAATTACAAATTGCTGTAGGAAAAATTTCTAATTTAACTAATCCAATAACATTTGCCTTAATTAATATTTTTGTAATTATATTAATCAATCAAGGAGCAATCCAAGTTAATATTGGTAATTTAAGTCAAGGTAATGTTATTGCTTTATATAATTTAACAAGTCAAATACTTGTAGAAACAATTAAATTTGCTAATTTAATCATAACCTTGTCAAAATCAATTGCGTCTGCAAAGCGGGTTGAGGAAGTATTAAATATTAATTCTGAAGTAAAACATAACACTTCTGATATAACTAGCCAATATTTTATTGAATTCGATAATGTATCAATGAAATATCAATCATCCCATAAATACTCTTTAAGCCATATTTCATTTAAAGTTAACAAAGGCGATACAATTGGTATTATTGGGGGAACCGGATCTGGAAAAACAACCTTAATTAATCTACTAAATCACTTTTATGATATAAATGAAGGAACAATATTTTTTGATGGTAAAGATTTAGCATCAATTGACACAAATGAATTACATAACAGAATCGCTTTAGTTCCACAAAAAGCTAAGCTATTTAAAGGAACAATTAGAAGTAATCTACTATGGGGTAATAAAACCGCTACAGAAGAAGAATTAATGACTGCAATTAGAGTTGCTCAAGCTGAAGACATTATTTTAAAAAAATCCAATGGGTTAGATGAAGTTGTTGAACAAAATGGAAACAATTTTTCTGGTGGTCAAAAGCAAAGATTATGTATCGCACGAGCGGTAGTAAAAAAAGCTGATGTATTAATCTTAGACGATTCTTCTTCGGCTTTAGATTATTTAACCGATTTTAATTTAAGAAAAAGCATTAGAGAATTAGATGATAAATTAACAACATTTATTATTTCGCAAAGAACTGCATCTGTACAAAACTGTGATCAAATATTAGTTTTAGATAAAGGCGTTCTAGTAGGGTGTGGTACACATAATCAATTATTAGAAACATGTGATGTCTATAAAGAAATCTATTCATCCCAATTCAAAGAGGAGGAAAAATAATGAAGAGCAATGTATTTTTTCGACTTTTAAAAGCTATAAAACCATATTTATTTATTTTAATTTTGTCAGTTATATGCGCGATTATTAATGTCGTTTCATCTTTATTAATTCCTATCTATGTTGGAAATGCAATCGATTTTATTATTGAAATGAACAATGTTAATTTTATAGAAATAAGCGATATTCTTATTAAAATAGGTGTTTGTTTAGTTTGCACTGCAATCACACAATATCTTATGAGTTTACTAAATACTAAATTAATTAATAATTTTATTAAAGATTTAAGAAATGAAGCATTTAATAAAATTCATACACTTCCAATTTCTTATCTAGACTCTCACCCTTTAGGAGATATCGTTTCAAGAGTTATTTCTGATATTGACAATATTAGTGAAGGCTTCTTATTAGGTTTTAATCAATTATTTACTGGAATTATAACCATTATTTGTACAATTGTCTTTATGTTTATATTGAATTACATTATGGCAATTATTGTAATAATATTAACCCCTATTTCTCTTTTTGTTGCTAAGTACATTTCAAGTAATATTCAACATCATTTCAAAAATCAATCCACAATTAAAGGAAATCAAACTGCATTTATTGATGAAATAGTTACCGGTCAAAAAGTCGTAAGAGCGTTTGACATGGAAGATGATTTACAACTTCAATTTGAATCCATTTCTAGCGATTTAGAAACTGTTGCTCTTAAAGCAAACTTCTTCTCTTCTTTAGTTAATCCTACAACTCGTTTTGTAAACGCTGTTGTATATGCAGTTATAACCTTTGTCGGCGTGTTAATTTGTATTAAAAATCCATTATTTGGTGTTGGAACGCTTACAACATTTTTAAGCTATGCAAGTCAATATACAAAGCCATTTAACGACATTTCTTCTGTTATTTCTGAACTTCAAAATACCTATGCTTGCGCAAATAGATTATATGAATTTTTAGATGAAGAAAATGAAACACTAGATAAAGAAGGCTCTATTACTCTTAATAATGTTGCTGGATTTGTAACTTTTGAAAATGTTTGTTTTTCTTATAATCCAGATAAAAAATTAATTGAAAATATTAATTTAAGTGTTAAGCCAGGACAAAGAATTGCTATTGTTGGACCAACTGGATGTGGAAAGACTACTTTAATCAATTTGATTATGAGATTCTATGATATTAACACCGGTAATATAACCATCGATAATATTAATCAATTCGATATTACAAAATCTTCACTTAGAGAACAATATGGTATGGTATTACAAGATACATGGATTCGCCATGCAAGTTTAAAAGAAAACATATTGTTAGGATCAACAATAGATGATGAAACCTTTAATAAAATATTATGTGATTGTCATTTAGATTCGCTTGTTGATAAATTACCTAATGGTGCAGATACGATCATCGATGATAATGGTGGAATGTTATCACAAGGTCAAAAACAATTGATTTGTATTGCAAGAGTTATGGTGAATCTTCCTCCAATGTTGATTCTTGATGAAGCGACCTCATCAATTGATACAAGAACGGAAATTAAGATTCATAAAACTTTCTTAAAACTTATGGAAGGTAGAACAACCTTCATAGTTGCGCATAGATTATCCACAATTAAGGAAGCTGATGTTATTTTAGTTATGAAAGATGGTAATGTAATAGAACAAGGAAATCATCAAGAATTATTAAATAAAAAAGGATTCTATTATACTTTATATAAATCTCAATTCGAACAATAATTTAAATATGATTATAAAAAAAGATGGAGGATACTAATAATGTGTATTTCTTCATCTTTTTATATTGATATATTATTTTTAAATGTTACTACTTATAGTCAAAATTAACAAATTATAAAGCTGAAAAGGAAGTATATTATTTTTTGAATCCCTCTTAAAGGAATATCTTCACCTAAATCACTATTTCCAAAGCAAGAATAAATATGACGGGTAAACATAGAAATAAATGCAAATACCACGCCTATAGCTTGAAGAAAAACTAAAATAGGAGATAAACAATAAAATAAATAGAATGTTCCTGTTGGTAACCAAGTATTGCCTCCACTAGTTCTTTCCCATCCTGAATCATAAGCTTCTGATTCATTAACATAATAACGATCGCGATCTACTTTAACTCTTTTATTGGTATATCTGTTTTCATAAACAAATGTTGAATCCCAATATCTAACTGCCGATTCCATTTTTCTTAAATCAACATAGAACATTGTAACCATGGTTAGTCCATAAAAGGCAAAGAATCTAATTAATATATTTACTTCAATACCAAGATATTTAGTCAAAACACTTGGAATAAATAAAGCATAAAAGCAGAATGATGATAACGCCGCGATTGGTAATAAAACAAGTAATTGGGTTAATAAATTACCAAGAGGAGAAGTATCTGAAAAATCATCAGGTGGAGATACTTCAAGCACATAAACAATTATTTTTGGGATAATTCCATCTATAAAATCAGTCTCATATGCAGTTTCAAAATGGAAGAATATTACAAAAATGTATTTGATTATGCCTAAAAGAAATCTAATTGGAGAAAGAAGCATTTCCACAAATATTAAAGCGGTATGAAATTCCATAAAGTCTTTATAAATACATTTTAACTTTATAAAGCATACACCCGCAAGTAAAGCAATGCAGAAAATCATTAAACCAATATCAGGTTCTCCAACTAAAGTATAATTTTTAAAAAAAGTTGGATGATTCTCATGTATTATTTTAAAAATATTTGTAATAATAACATATGAAAGAGCAAATTGTACAACTGCAACAATTACGCGCAAAATAAACAAAAAAAAGCGCACAACTGCTTCACCAAAGTCTTTAAAAGACATATTTATCAACTCCGTTTCTTTAGTATAATTATGCCCTCAAAGCAATAGATTTTCAAGAATTAAAAGAAGCAATTCTTTGTTTCAATTGAAATATACTATTAAAAAATACATATAATCCACACAGAACATAAAATATTTTATCAAATCTCATATTTAGATTTTAACACTCACTAATATAGTTTCCTTCTAAAGTCAAAAATAATTTACTTAAATCAATAAATTTTAATATTATATATTTTCACCATTTAAAAACTAATTAATAAAATAACTATAATTACTTAATAAAACCTTGCATCATAATCTTTATATTTTCTAAATTAAAGATGTAAATCAATTTTAAAAAGTTTACAATTGTGCTATAAACATCAACAGGAGATATATGCATTATGAATAAAGAAAAAGTATTTAACGCTAAAAACTACATAAAAATGGGATGGAATGATTTTATATACGAAAATAACGAAATAAAATTAAAATTTGCAATTAGATTGCCTGATAATTATGATAAAAACAAAAAATATCCATTAATAGTTTTCTATCATGGAGATGGAAGCAATGGTGCATCTACAGAAAGTGTTTATACTGGCAATGAATTCATTGTTCCATTACGAGCAATACAAGAAGGAAAAGAATGTATAATAATCGTTCCAGTAACAAACAAGCCATGGTTAAGTGTGCCTAATGACATAAATACTGTTTATCCTTACCGAATTTATGATATGGAAAAAGAAGCAATACCGAGTAATGATTTAATTACATCTGTTTCTCTTACCGATTATTGCATAACCAATTTAGCGGTTGATAAAACAAGAATATACTTATGCGGATATTCTCGAGGAATGATGGCTAGTTGGTATTTATTATCACAATATAACCATAAATACGCTGCTGCAGTATTATGTTCTGGTATGGGGGATCCAAAAATATCAAAAAAATATAAAAACATTCCTATTTGGATGTTTATGGGGACCTCAGATCCTCTTGTATCTTTTTTAGATATGAAGAAAATATATGATGCTTATGAAAAAGCAGGAGGTAATGGTAGATTTACAGTATGTACTAATGCAGAACATGATGTTTCTAAATGGCTTTATAAAGAAAAAAACTTAATTAATTGGTTGTTTAAACAAAGAAAATAATTATTTAAAAACTATAATAATCAACAAATAGTTTTATTTTAATAATAACTATAATATTGTTATCTCTTTAAACCTTTAACAATTACAACCACTCCCACTATCATTTCAACAATTGAGATTCCAAGCAATAAACCGGAAATAAAATCTTTAACATTTGAGCCACTTAAAGAATATGATAATGCTTGAATAGCAATTCCCATAACGATAAGTATAACACCCGTTAACACTACTTTTTGTTTTTCTAACTCTTGTGTCCGTCTTAATAAATCTAAAACTTGTTCATCTTCATATATTCGAATGCTTTTTTCTTCATTTTCTTCACCATTC
This sequence comes from uncultured Staphylococcaceae bacterium, assembly GCA_964654155.1. Taxonomy (GTDB): domain Bacteria; phylum Bacillota_I; class Bacilli_A; order RFN20; family CAG-826; genus CAG-826. Next base: position 20,628 of record CAZZGL010000013.1, read on the forward strand.
ATCAATTCAGAAATGGTGATTTTTAATTCTTTACACAATGACTTTATAATACTATAATCCGGCATACATTTTGCTGTTTCCCACTTTGATACTGTTTTATTAGAAACACCTAAGTGTTCCGCAAGTTGTTCTTGAGTTAAATTTTGTTCTTTACGCTTTTTGGCTATGAATTCACCTATTTTAACTTGATTCACATTAAACGCCTCCTATTTCTTCATGACTATAATATCATTTTCACCTATAAAAATAACACCACTTATAAGGAGAATATGCATAGAATTAATTATATAAGCCTTTATTATCAAATATAGATTTTCATTAAAAATTTAATGTAAAAATTTATACAGAAATCAAATACTTTTAATTTTTTGTTGCATTTTCATAAGTGATAAAATACTAGTAACTTTATTCTCTTGACTTTTAATTATTTTTTTCTTAGAATTTTTTTATCAACAAAAAAAGGAGAATAATATGGGCTTATTTGGTTTTGGAAACAAAGATGAAATTAATATTAAAATGGAGAAAGGTCGAATTAAAGCAATTATTTCTAGATCTTTCATGGGAGGATGTCAACTTTCTGAAATGTTAGAAGGAGATACTCTTCGTTATGGTGCCTCTAACGGGCTAAGTTGTTCTTTAAATAGAAGATTAGGAATTGCTCTTGGTGAATGGGATGGCGGTGGTTGTGATGTCGCTGTTTCTCGTTATGGTAACATTGAAGTATCTGTCGTTTTAGGTAAGCAAAAAACAACATTAATGCAAGGTAAAATACAACCTATTTGTGATAGATTAACTCAAAAAGGTTATGATGCTTTTTGGTCATCTTATGGCGATAAAGCAATGATTGTTATAACAAAAACCGGATTTACTGGTCTTGATTATGAAACTGGTCTATCTAAAATTTTAAATGATGTTGCTATGGAGATTATTGATAAGCTCCAATATATACAATAAATCTCACTATTAATTAAAAACAGTAAACTTCTTTAATTTTAAAAAAATTAAGTTGTTTTGATTTTTTACTATGCAAAAAAATCTAATATAATTTCCTTACTCACATATTTAATGTTTAATGTTTTTATCTAAAAAAATTTTTTTCGTTTTAAATTTAAAAATTTATTTCAGTTTTTTAATCTTTTAAAACGGAATTAAATTATTTAATTATGCTAAAAATTGGCTTTTTTTCATTATGATTTACATAAATATTGGCAAATTGGATAAAATAGTTTATACTGAATTTGGTTTCACTGAAATTAAATTCATTAAAATAGGAGGCGATAATATGTTTGTCGGTCGCTTAGAGGAATTAAAAACACTTTACCGTTTACTTGATAAGCCATCATCTAGCGCGATGATTTATGGTAAAAGGAAGGTTGGAAAGACAACTTTAATTAATAAGGCTTTAGAAGCATCTTCTGATAGAAAAATATATTATGAATGTTTGAAAGCACCGATGCAAGAAAATGTTGATGGCTTTGTAGCTGTGCTTGTTCGTGAAAAGATTTTACCTGTACAGCTTTCTTTTAAATCATTCAATGATGTCTTTGCATATTTAAATACATTTGATGAAACTTTTAATATTGTTATTGATGAATATCCGTATTTGAAGATACTTTCTAAGTCAGAAACAGTTGATTCAATTTTTCAATCAATTATTGATAACAATCTAAAAAACATTAGGCTCTTTATTTCTGGATCTCAAATTGGAATGATGAAAGATTTACTTGAAGAGAAAAATGCTCTGTATGGTCGATTTTCGAATATTCTTTGTTTAAAAGAACTCGATTATATTACTGCATCGGAGTTTTATAAAAATAAATCTATCTATGATAAGATAGCGATGTATGCTGTATTTGGAGGATCTCCTTATATCAATCAAGCTTTAGATGAAGAAAAAAGTCTAAAAGAAAATATTATAGCTACCTTTTTAAATCCTACAAGTTATGTTTATAGTTATGCTGAGTATTTTTTGATTTCTGATTACACTAACGCAATTAATGCAGAACGCATATGTTACGCCATATCAAATGGAAAAAGAAAATATTCTGAAATTGAAGAGCGACTTGGTCTAAAAGCAAATGGTAATTTATCAAAGCAATTAATAGCCTTAGAAAAAATGGATATTATTTCTAAAAATTATCCTATCAATAAGCCTGACGACAAGAAAAAAGTCTTTTATGAAATTAAGGATAATTTTCTTCGTTTCTATTATGCATTTATTTACAAAAACAAAAGCGCATTGCAAATACTTGGAGCTGAAGCCTTTTATGATGAATATATTAAGACCGCAATTACGACTTTTATTTCACATCGCTTTGAAGAAATAGTTAGAACATATTTTTCTCTTTGCGTAAAAAAAGGAAAACTCCGTGACATATCTAATATTGGAACATATTACTATGATGATGCAAAAACGCATTCAAATGGCGAATTTGATGTTGTACTCGAACACAAAAACCTCTATGACATTTATGAAGTAAAATACTACTCTAAGCCAATGTCTCTATGTGAAGTTTATGAAGAAGTTAATCAAGTTACCTCTATTAAGGGAATAAATATTGGACATATCGGATTTATCGCCACTGCTGGTTATGAAGATACGCTAGACAGTTACGATTTTATTGATATAAACGAGTTATATAATATTTAAAACGTGTAGAGAGTATTTCATTTGATTTTTTAATCATTTTATGACGACAAAGCAATGGTTGTTGTAGCAAAAAACAAATTTACTGGTCTTGATTATGAAACTAGACTATCTAAAAATTTAAATGATGTTGCTATGGAGCTTATCGATAAGCTCCAATATATACAATAAATCCCGTTATTAAGTAAAAACAGTAGACTTCTGATATTTAAAATCTTATGGACTATTAAAAAACTAACTAAAATTAGGAAAACAATAGTCCTTTTTAAAGCGTGCCTTAATTTGCAATAAAACAAGTCATCTAATAAAATTTATTTCTTATTCTGCATATATAATCAAAAACTAATATTTATATTAATTTAATTATGTTTCTTTCATCAAAATAAAGACACATTCTAATTTTTTCGTATATAGTAGGTTGCTTTACCTATTCCATGCTTTTCAATTAATCCATCTTCATGTAATTTTTTTAATGTTTTCAATTAAACTACTTGAAAGTAAACTATATAAACTCAAAATATCTACTTTTTTAAATTTGCCTATTTGTTTATTTATTGTATCCTTAACCATTGAAATTGATAATTTGTTATCTTGATCAATATCAATTCGCACTTCAAAATCATTATAAGCAGACATTATCGTAAACAACATATATCTAACAAGAGGCATAACATCTTCTTTATTCTCATACCATTCAATTTGACTATCATGCAAAACATCATAATATAAATCTTTATATTTAGCTGTTTTTCTTATTAGGATATGACTCCCAATATTAAAGCATTACTGATAACCAATATTAGCTTCTTTAATATGCTCATTCCATTCATCGATTGATTCATTATAATTTGTATGAAGTAAAATATTATATAGATGGTCTTCTGGTGCAGTTGAAATATCTAAATCAATTCTAATCGTGGATAATAACTTTTTAGATACTCTAGGTCTTAAATTAAAACCACAACAAATAGCTATAACATTTTTATAATGTGGTTCTTTAGCTGTTTTATTATAGTAACTTGCTATTGTTTTATGATCTAAACCACATAACTTAGCACATACATTATCTGATGGCATTTCAAAGTAATTATATATAAAAATAAATGCATCATTAAAAGTTCCATTCATGTGGCTGATTAATAAATTATCTTCCACATCATCTTCTTTAAAGTTTTCAAATTTTTTTTAAATCATCATTTTTATTCATTATAAACCACTCATACTTCTTTTCTTTATTATTGAATTTGTTTTATCTTTTGGTTGTATAATTATATCATTTAATGTGATTTATTACTACATATGAGCAA
>CAZZGL010000014.1:0-23051 GCA_964654155.1 uncultured Staphylococcaceae bacterium
GGTGTCCATCTCTTTTCCTTTAGGAATGATTTCTCTTATGTGTTCGTGGTTTTTTCTAGTTTGCCGTTTGTTGGCTACTTCTATAAATTTTCAGCATTTAAATTTAAAATTTAATATTATTTTAAATTAGTTTTTGTATAATTATTTACGGGTGAGAAAAATGAAAGTAGAAAGTAATAACTTCAATTTTGAAATTGATAAAAACAATCGCTTCGTATTAGATATGTTGGTTATGGATGAAAGTGGATTTATTTCTCCATACTGTAGTAATTTACCAGTTATAAGCGGAGAAGCTGCCGCTTATTTAGAAAATGCAGTAAAAAATATTCCAATTAAATTTGATATATCGTTACATGTAAAATGTAGTGGATTATCACAAAATAAACAGGAATTGTATCGAAATTCAATTAAGAACTATTTTAATAATACTATACAACAAACAATTCGTGATTTATTTCGTACAACAATGATTGCGCTTGTTATGGCAATTATTGGTATAGGCGTTATTGTTTTAATGTTAATCTTAACTTCTAAGGGGTTAGGTGAATTATGGAATATTGTATTAGAGATAATAGGATGGGTTTTTATTTGGGAATCTGTGGATAAGTTTTTCTTTGAAAGACAAAAATTAAAACATGAATTACGGAGAGCGTATCAGTTTATTAATGCAGATATTCAATTTATAGATATATCTAATCAAATTGAAAATATATTTTAAAAGTCATTAAATTCATATTTGTATCGAAATGCTTAACGAATGATAAAAAAATATTAATTATGCTATTCTTTTTATAAAGCAATTAAATTTTGATTTTTTTGCTATATATTAAAAGGAGTTTTGCAAATGGATGAAATTAGTGAATTAAGTGAAATATTTAAGTCTTGTCAAAAAACTTTACAGGCAATTGGTGATGAAAATCGACAACATATGATACTTATGATGCTTAGTATGAAAGAATGTAATGGTGTTCGTGTTGGCGCAATTGCGCAAAAAACAAATTTATCAAGGACTGCTGTATCTAAACATTTAAGAGCATTGATGGAAGTAGGAATTGTTAAGGTTAGAAAAGAAGGAACTAAAAATTATTATTATTTTTATGCCGAAGATAATGTTTTAGATAATTTAATCAAAATGTTTGCTTTAGCAAAAAAAATAATGAAAGAATTACCAGATCGAAAAGGAGAATAGTTTATGGATATAATTGAAGCAATTAAGTCTCGCCATAGTGTTAGACAATATACTGATCAACAAATAGAAGAAGATATCTTAAATGAAATTAGAACTGAAATTGATGAATGTAATAAAGAAAGTGGATTGCATATCCAATTAGTGGCATCTGAGCCAAGAGCTTTCGATTCATTTATGGCTCATTATGGAAAATTTTCAGGTGTTAATAATTATATTGTCTTAATTGGAAAGAAAGGCAAAAAGCTTGAAGAATTATGTGGTTATTATGGCGAAAGATTAGTTCTTAAAATTCAACAATTAGGTTTAAATTCTTGTTGGGTTGCAATGACTTATAAGAAAATACCATCAGCATTTGTTATCAATAAAGGTGAAAAATTAACAGTAGTAATAGCGGTTGGATATGGTAAAAATCAAGGTATAGCTCATAAATCTAAAACAATTGAAAAAGTTAGTAATGTTAGTGATAAAACACCATCATGGTTTAAAGATGCTATTGAGTTAGCGCTTTTAGCGCCGACGGCAATGAATCAACAAAAATTCAAATTTTATTATGAAAATGGAAATGTGATTGCAAAACCAGGCGTATGTTTTTATAGTAAAATAGATTTAGGAATAGTTAAATATCATTTCTTTATCGGCGCTAAAGGAAATTATAAATGGAATTTTGATTAACATTTATTAAATATATTTTAACAATTAACAAAATAAATAGATATACAGAAACTAAATAATTTAAATAAGTAGGATGTTATCTACTCATAGTAGAGTAATAGAAAAAACAATTCTATAATTTTATTTTTTGGTGGGTGTATCTATTTTTTTGTTTGTGATAGATTTATCGTATGTAAGTGGGAGGTATAGTTATGAATGATTTTGTTATTATTGCCGATTCAACATGTGATTTAAGTTCTGAGTTAAGAGAAAAATATGATATTGATTATTTTAGAATGAGTGTTATTGTTGATAATGTTCCTTTAATCGCGTCATTAGATTATGATGAATTTTCTGTTAAAGATTTATATGATTGGATGAGAAGTGGCAAAAGCGTTACAACTGCGCAAATAACTAATGAAGAATTTTTAAGTAGATTTATAAAATATTTAGATGAAGGTAAGGATGTTTTATATATTGCTTGTTCTTCTGGACTTTCTGGATCTTATAGCGCTTCTTTGATAATTAGAGATGAATTATTAAAAAAATATCCTTCTAGAAAGATTGTCTGCATTGATTCACTAAATTCTTGTATGGGGCAAGGAATTATTGCTATTAAAGCCGCTGAATTAAGAAGCAATGGTGCAACTATTGAAGAAGTTAGAGATATCATTGAAACTACAAAGTTGTGTTCAAATCAATTTTGTGCGACCGAAACTTTAACATATCTTCATCGTGCAGGAAGGGTAAAAGGATCAAAAGCTTTTTTTGGTAATTTGTTTGGTATAAAACCAATTATTATTAGTGATGCAAAAGGAATAAATTTTGCTTTACCTCAAAAAGTTAAAGGAAGAAAAAAATCATTATTGGAAATTATTAGATTAACTAAAGAAAATGGTGTTGATTTAGAAAATCAAATTTTATATGTTGTTCATGCAGATGCAAAAGAAGATGCAGAATTTGTTAAAGATGAGTTGATTAAAGAAGTTCATCCAAAAGAAGTTTATATAGGAGTAATTGGACCTATCATTGGAGCGTCAGTTGGTCCAGGTACAGTTGCTATTTATTCATGGGGTAACAAAGTTACTACGAATGAAGAATAGAAAAGTTTAATAATTAAATTTGATATAAACGCCTCATTTTATTTGGAATAATGTGCTTTAATGAGGTGTTTTTTATTTGCATTTAAATGTTAAAAATTGTCTAAAAGGTATTATAATATGTAGCGAGGTGTTTTTTATGAAGTTAAAACCGATTATTATTAGTTTATTAGATACAGATTTTTATAAATTTAATATGAATCAAGTTATTTTTCATAAGCATACAGATGCAAATGGAATATATTATTTTAAGTGTCGTAATAAAAATATTGTTTTTAGTGATGAAATGGTTGAAGAAATTAACGCGCAAATTGATCATTTATGCACTTTAAGATTTACTAAAAAAGAGCTGGATTATTTAAGATCAATTAGATTTATTAAAAATGACTATGTGGAATTTTTAAGATTATGGCATCCAATAAGAGATTATGTTAATTGTTATAAAGATGAAAATGATATGCTTGTATGTGTTGTTAAAGGTCCTTGCTTTTCTGCAATGCAATTTGAAATATACTTATTAGAAATAATTAATGAAGTTTATTTTAGAATGAAATATGATTATCAAGAACTTGTTGAATCAGCAAAAGAAAGATTAGAAGAAAAAATTAAAAAGATGAATGATGGTGTATATACTTTTACTTTTGCGGAATTTGGATGTCGTCGTAGATTATCTAGAGAATGGCAAGATTACGTGGTTCAACAATTTATTACAAGAACTAAATCTTGTAAAGGAACATCTAATGTTTATTTGGCGATGAAATATGGAGTTACTCCAATTGGTACATATGCACATGAATTTGTTCAAATGTATCAAGGATTCCCATCTCTTCCATTGGCGTATACAAATCATTATGCATTAAAAGATTGGTTGGATGAATATCAAGGAGATAATGGTATTGCTTTAACAGATACTTTAACTACTGATTTATTTTTGTTAGATTTTGATTTGCTTCATGCAAGCTCATATAAAGGTGTTAGACATGATTCTGGAGATCCATTTGAATGGGGAGAAAAAATTATTTCTCATTATGAAGATCTTGGTATTGATCCAAAAACTAAATCTTTGCTATTTAGTGATAGTTTAGACTTTGATAAAGCACAAAAATTATATGATTATTTTAAAGATAGAATTAAAGTAACTTTTGGTATTGGAACATTTGTTTCTAATGATACTAAAGAACCTCCTTTAAATATTGTTATTAAATTACAATCAATTAATGGAAGACCAGTAGCTAAATTATCTGATGTCAAAGGCAAAACAATGTGCATGGATGAAGAATACTTAGAATATTTGACTCGTGCAGTGGAATATCGAATTAATGAAGAAAAACACTTAAGTAACAAATAAATGGAAAATATATGTTTTTGTTGTTTTTTTGCTTTAATTGCATAGGATATTAATAGAGGTTAGACCTTTAGGTGACCAAAAGGTTACAGGATAACCTCTTTTCATTTTTTTCTAATAATTGTTTATTTCTACGATCAGTGGCTTTTATCCAAATAAAATGTTAATAAACGATTTTTTTTGAAATAGATGATTATTATGTTACATAACAATAATTGTTAGAATTAGGATTGATATTTATCTTTGAGAAAAAGAAGATGCTAAAATAAAATATGAAAGTTAAAAACAGGCGTTTTAATATGCCTGTTTTCATACCATATTTTTATTTAATTTTAATTATTCTTGACCATCCAAAAATAGCAATTTGAGCAGGTATTCCAACGACAAATATTAAATACATATTGTATGTTGAAAGAAGCTCAACAAATAAACTTGCTAGAAATGTCCAAAGCAGAATACTAAGTATAACTGCTTGAAATCTTCTCGGCTTTTTTCTATACGCTATAGCAACTACAAGAGCGGTCGCAGGTAATCCCCATAAAAATAATACCATACGAGATTCACTTTTCATTAATAGTATATATGTATAAATAACGCTTATTATTGACCAAACAACTGTAACCATTAAGATTGTTGTAAATAATAAGTTTTTATCTTTAACTTGTTCAGGAATATAATTTTGACGATTTGAAATACTATCTTTGTGAAAAAAGAAATCAATTGTGACATTAAAATAATCAGCTATTTTTAATAAAACTTCCGCTTCTGGTATAGCTTCACCACGTTCCCATTTAGAAATAGCTTTTGGACTGTAGTTTAAATAGTCCGCGAGTGTTTGTTGAGTAATATTTTTTTCTTTTCTTAAATGAGATAGGTTTTCACCAAATATTTGTTTGATATTTTGATTTTCCATTTAATAAAACCTCACTTTATAAATCAAAAGATTTATATGTTGCTGATGTAATAATACTACCACAATTAATTTCGTTTTGTTACAGAAATTATGTAAAAATAATGAATTCTATTGTGAGTAGATAACAAAAACAATATTTCTACTTTAAAAATCAATAGTAGATTTACTTGCAAAAGTCATTATGATAAATTATTTTTGTCTTAAAATGTAAGAGTTGTTTTAGTAAAGATAAGGTGGTTTTAATGTCTACATATATATTAGATGGTGAATCTTTTAAAAAACTTTTAGCAAATGGAACGCAGTTTCTTTTTAATGATATTGATCGAATTAACGCTCTTAATGTATTTCCAGTTCCTGATGGAGATACTGGAACAAATATGTATTTGACTATAAGTGGAGGAGTTAAAGAAATTAGCTTATTAAATGAAAATCATATTGGAAAGTTGCTTAAGGCTTTAGCTAAATCTATGACTATGTCTGCAAGAGGTAATTCTGGTGTTATTTTATCTCAATTTTTTAAAGGGATGTCTTCTTACCTTCTTGATAAAGAAGAGGTTAATATTCATGATTTAATATGCGCTTTTTCATCAGGAGCTGACCGCTCTTATAAAGTTGTACAAAAACCAACTGAAGGAACAATGCTTACTGTTATGAGAGAAGCTGCAGAATATGTTAAGGAAAATGAATCTAAGTATAACACCATTGATGAAGTATTTATTGATTATATTAAATCAGCACATACGAGTTTAAATAAAACTCCTGAATTACTTCCTGTTTTAAAAGAAGCTGGTGTGGTTGATTCTGGAGGAGCTGGATTTGTTTTAATATTTGAAGGAATGTTACTAGCATTAAATGGAACTATTTTAGAATTAGAAAAGGCTAATATTCAAACTAATGATGAAGTTGAAAATAATGAGCTTATTGAAAAGAAATATGCGGTAGTTGCGGTTTCTCCAAGTGAAGAAATTTCTGAATTGTTTAAAAATTTAGAATGTGATGTCATTGTTAGTGGTGGTCAAACAATGAATCCATCAAGTAATGACTTTATAAACGCATTTAAAAAATTAAAAGCGGAGTATATTTATGTGTTTCCAAATAATAAAAATATTTTCATGTCAGCAGTTCAAGCCAGCGAAATATATAAAGATGCTCATGTGATAATTATTCCAACTAGATCTGTTGCTCAATGCTATAGTGCTTTAACAATGTTAGATTTTTCTTCAGATGATTGTGAAATGATTAAAGATAATTTTATGGATGCAATTAATAATGTTACTTATGCTTCGGTAACATATGCGATTAGAGATTCAAAAATAGATGATATTGTTATTCATCAAAATGAATATCTTTCAATTATTAATGATCACATTGTTGCTAGTACAGGCGATAAGGTTATGGCAATTAATTCTATTATTTCAAAAATAGATGATATTGAAGATAGATCGGTTATATCACTAATTTATGGGAAAGATATAAATGAAGATGAGATTAAAAAGATTAAAGATTTTATACATTCAGCTGCTTCAAATTTGGAAATAATAGAAATTTATGGAAGACAAGAAGTTTATTCTGTAATTATTGCGATTGAATAAAAGTGGAAAAAGAAGTTAAAAATTGATAATATATACTATGAACAAAGGAGATATTTTACATGAAAAAGAGTAAATGGCCATATCGAGGTCATCATCCGGTCTTTCATGCTTTTAGACCAATTTTTGCTTTATTTTTTCCAAAAGTAGAGATTATCTGTTTGCCTGATCATATTGAGGATCTTGCTATTTATTTAGGAAATCACTCCGCTAAAAGTGGACCAATGATTTATGAGCTAAATTTTCCTAAATATTATATTCCATGGGGCGCTCATCAAATGCTTGGAAATTATAAATTAAGATTTAAGTATTTAAGAGACACATTTTACATTCAAAAAAAACATATGGGAAAATTTCGAGCTTCCATAAAAGCGGGATTTGAAGCTTTGTTTTCAAAAATGATTTACAAAGGAATGCGTTTCATAGGTACATATCAAGATCATAGGATGATGGAAACAATCAAAACCTCGATTAAATTATTAGAAAATGGTAATGCAATTATGTTATTTCCAGAAGATTCTACTGAGGGATATAAAGATGTTTTAAGCGGATTTTTCCCAGGATTTGTAATGCTTGCTGATCGTTATTATAAAAAACATAATATTGATTTACCTATTTATCCTATTTATTTTAGTCGTAAAAAAAGAAAAATAATTATAGGACATCCTCTATATGTTCAAGATTATATGAAACAAGGATTGGATCGATATCAAATCGCGGATGAATTTTGTAAAGCTATGAATCAGCTTTATTATGATTATATTTAATATTGAATAATTAGATTATGTGAGTTTTGCATAATCTTTTTTTATAAAAGTTGTCAAAGTTTAGGAAAATAATCATTTTGCTTTTAACATACCCCATATAGGTATATAATATAGGCATAGGAGATGATTATATGGAATGTTGTAATAAGATTAAAGTTAGAACAGAAGAAGAAAAGAAACAATTAATAACAAGAATGAACAAAATAATTGGACAAATGAATGGAATTAATAAAATGATTCAAGAAGATCGTTATTGTGATGATATTTTAATTCAATTGTCCGCTGCAGAAAAAGCCATAAGGAGTATTTCTAATTTACTTTTATCATCACATATGCATAGTTGCTTAATAGAAAACATTAAAAATGATAATTATGAGATTATTGATGAAGTTCTTGAATTATTTAAGAGGTTTCAATAATGAAAGATAAGTTTTTAGTTGAAGGTATGACATGTGCAGCGTGTCAAAGTCATGTTCAAAATGCTGTTTCAAAGGTAGATGGAGTAATAAATGTTAATGTTAATCTTCTTTCTAATTCAATGGAAGTAGAGTGGGATGAGAAAACCTGTTCTGTTTTAATAATTGAAGAAGCGGTAAAAAAAGCAGGATATAAAGCAACTTTGTTTAAAAACAAAAAAGAAGGAAAAAAGAAGGATAAAAAATTAATTGAATTAATTATAAGTTTTATTTTTCTTTTAATCTTAATGTATTTATCGATGGGGCATATGATAAATTTATCCTTACCATCATTTTTAAGTGGTTTAGATAATGCTATGTGGCACGCATTAAGTCAATTATTATGTGTGATACCAATTATCATTATATATCGAAGATATTATATTTCCGGTTTTACAAAACTATTTAAAGGAAAACCGAATATGGATTCTTTAATTGCATTAGGTTCTTGTGCATCGTTGATTTATGGAATAGTTGCGATAGTTAGAATTGCTATGGGTTTAAACACAGGAAACATGGATTTAGTAACACATTATCACGAGAATTTATATTTTGAATCAGCAGGTATGATTTTAACTCTTGTATCTTTAGGAAAGTATTTTGAAAGTTTATCTAAGAAAAAGACTACTTCTGCAATAGAAAAGTTGATGGATTTAGCTCCTAAAACTGCAAGAGTTATTGAGAATAATAAAGAAAAAATTGTTCGAGTTGAAGATGTAAAAGTTGGAGATATTGTTTTAGTAAAAAAAGGTGAAGCGGTTCCTGTTGATGGAATAATTATTAAAGGTGTAGGTTCTTTTGATCAATCGACATTAACTGGTGAAAGCATTCCAGTGCAAAAAACAAAAAATGAAGAAGTGTTATCTTCTTCATTAGTAACAGCGGGAATTGTCTTTATAAAAGCGACTAAAGTTGGAGAAGATACTTCGATTGCATCTATTATTAGACTAGTTAATGAAGCAAGTAATTCAAAAGCGCCTATTTCAAAATTGGTTGATAAAGTCTCTAGTATTTTTGTTCCATCGATTATGGTAATATCTATTATAACTTTAATAGTAAATTTGTTATTTAAGAATACATTTGAAGAAGCGTTTAATTTTGCAATTTCTGTATTAGTTATTGCTTGTCCTTGTGCATTAGGATTAGCAACCCCTGTAGCAATTATGGTTGGAACTGGTAAAGGTGCAGAATACGGTATTTTATTTAAAAATGCTGAAATATTAGAAAAAGCTCATTCGATAAAAACGGTTGTGCTTGATAAAACTGGTACAATAACCGAGGGAAAACCGGAAGTTGTTGAAGTTATACATTATGTAAAAAGTGTAGATATAATTTCAATTGCGTATTCATTAGAACGATTATCTGAACATCCTCTTGCTTCGGCGGTTGTAAGTTACGCTGAAAAAGGATTCATCCCAACTCAACTTGATATTAAAGGTTTTAGTTCGATTGATGGAGTTGGAATTAAAGGAGAAATTGGTAATAAAACCTTTGTTATTGGTAATGAAAGGGTATTAGAATTTATTAATAATAAGAAAAAGGACATAAGTGAAGATATTAATAGATTATCATTTTTAGGAACTACACCAATTATTATGATTGATGAAGAAGAAGTAATAGGTATTTTTGCAATTAAAGATAGAGTTAAACAAGGCGCGGTTAACGCAATTAAGCAATTAAAGAATAAAGGCATAAGAGTAATAATGTTAACTGGTGATAATAAGATTACTGCATCAAAAATTGCTAAAGAAGTTGGAGTGGACCAAGTTATTGCGGAAGTTTATCCGACTGATAAACAAAATGTTATTAATTTATTAAAGGAAAATGATAAAAATCTTGTTGCGATGGTTGGAGATGGTGTTAATGACGCTTTGGCTCTCATTAGTGCAGATTTAGGTGTTTCGTTAGGTAACGCAACCGATATTGCAATTGAATCAAGTGATATTATCTTGTTAAGAAATGATTTAAATGATATTGTTACAATGATTGAGTTAAGTAAAAGAGTATTAACAGTTATTAAAGGTAATTTATTCTGGGCATTTATTTATAACTGTATTGGAGTAATTCTTGCTACTGGATTATTTTATTCCTCTTTTGGAATTAGATTAAATCCGATGATAGGTTCTTTAGCGATGAGTTTTTCAAGTGTATTCGTAGTATTAAATGCCTTAACAATATATTTATTTAAAGTAAAAAAAGTAAAAGAAAATGTTGTTGAAAACAAGGAGGAAACAAAAGTGAAAGAAATTATAATTAATGTTAATGGAATGATGTGTAATCATTGCAAAGCTCATGTTGAAAAAGCTTTATTAAATGTTGAAGGTGTAATTGAAGCTGAAGCAAATTTAGAAAAAAAGAATGTTACGATAAAATATAATGGTGATATTGAGCGTGAAACATTTATTTCGGCAATTGTCGAAGCGGGTTATGAGGCATAGTAATAGTTGATTAAATAGTTATATATTAAAGCTTGATCAGTACTAATATTAAGTAAAAAAAGCATAAGAATTTGAGAAATATTTAGTAAATGGTGAAATTATAATGTTATTGAGATAAGTTTAGGACTATGTTTACTTTTCTTCTATATATAATTAAATTATAGTATTTCTGTTGAAAAAAACTTTATAGTTAAATTAATGATTTTTTCGATAAAAAATATTTTGATAACTAATAAAGTTTATTATCAGATTTAAATATTTGAAAGAAATACTAATATAATTATTGGAGGAAAAGAAATGTCAGATATTACAAATTATATAGATGATTTTAAAAAAATAATAAAAATAATTGAGCAATCTAGAACTCGTGCAATTAGGGCAGTTAATGCAGAAATGATTGAAATGTATTGGCAGATAGGAAAATATATTAGCGAAAAGACAAAATGTGATGGGTGGGGGAAAAGTGTAGTTCAAGAGTTTTCTAATTATTTAAAAAAATTATATCCTAATGTTAGTGGTTTTTCTGCACAGAATATATGGAGAATGAAGCAATTTTATGAAACATATAATGATAATTTAAAACTCTCACCACTGGTGAGAGAAGTTACGTGGTCAAATAATTTATTAATTATGGCTAAATGTAAAACTGATGAAGAAAAAGAATTTTATTTTAAAATTTCTATTTTAAATGGATATGGGAAAAGGGAACTTGAACGACAAATAGATAGTATGTTATTTGAAAGGGAAAAAATATCTACAATTAAACATGGAGATTTGATAAAAAAACACCCATTTGTTAGTGCCTTCAGAGATAGTTATATTTTTGAATTTTTGGATGTACCTTATGATTATAAAGAAAAAGATTTACGTAAATCTATTATTAAGAATCTAAAACAATTTATTTTAGAATTTGGTAGTGATTTTACATTTATTGGCGAAGAATATCGTATACAAGTAGGTAATATTGATTTTTTTATTGATCTTCTTTTTTATAATCGTGCGCTTTCTTGTCTTGTAGCTGTTGAATTAAAAGTTGGTAAATTTAAAATAGAACATTTAGGACAATTAAATTTTTATCTAGAAGCATTAAATAGAAATCTTAAAAAAGAAAATGAAAACCCAAGTGTAGGATTGATTCTTTGCACATATAAAAATGATTTGGTTGTAGAATATGCACTAAGTAATAGTCTTTCTTCCGCTATGGTGGCAGATTATACATTGAAACTTCCTGATAAAACCTTATTAAAAGAAAAATTGCGTGAATTGTCAGTATTTATTAATAATGACGATTAATAATAGTTATTGACTATATATTTATTTAAAGTAAAAAAAGTAAAAGAAAATGTTGTTGAAAACAAGGAGGAAACAAAAGTGAAAGAAATTATAATTAATGTTAATGGAATGATGTGTAATCATTGCAAAGCTCATGTTGAAAAAGCTTTATTAAATGTTGAAGGTGTAATTGAAGCTGAAGCAAATTTAGAAAAAAAGAATGTTACCATAAAATATAATGGTGACATTGAGCGTGAAACATTTATTTTGGCAATTGTCGAAGCGGGTTATGAGGCACAGTAATGGCGAGACTTTTATATATAGGTCATGGTTCAGTACGGATTATTTCTTCTAATGGACAAGTATTATATTTAGATCCATTTTTAGGAGAAGGGTATGATGTAGATGCAGATTATGTTTTAATAACGCATGAGCATTATGATCATACTGCGATTGATAGACTTAAATTAAAAGATAATACAATTATAATTAGGTCTTTTGATATGATTACATCACAAGGCTATAGAAAAATTCAATTAGGTGATTATCAAGTTGAAGCAACAGAAGCGTATAATCAAAATCATGATAAAAAAGAATGTGTAGGTTATTTAATTAAAGTAGACAATATCTTATTTTATTTTAGTGGAGATACCTCAACAACATCACAAATGGATTTGTTAAGTGAAAGAAATATCGATTATGCTTTCTTCTGTGGAGATGGAATATATAATATGAATATTGAGGAAGCATCATCATGTGCATTTAAGGTGAAAGCGAAGAAAAGTATTCCTTATCATTTATATCCTGATCATTTATTTGATGAAAAACTTGCAAATGAGTTTTTAGCGCCTAATAAATTAATTCTTTATCCTAATCAAGAAATAAAACTATGAAATAGCAAAATAAAAAGGGTACAAATTTGTACCCGTTTTTTATGAATGAATTTAATTATTCGTGTAATTTGCCACAAACATCATCAACGATGCTAACTGCACGACTTAAGAGTTCATAGCATTCATCACCGAGAGTATCTCCGCTGACAACTGCATCTAATGCAGCAGTGAATTCGTTATCGTTATCAACATAGAAACGTAACCAACGATAAGCATAACACATGCTATTACAGAATTCATAAGCATCGCTAAGTTGGCTTGCATCAAATTTTTCAATTGAGAAAACACGAAGGGCTAATGACAAACCATCATCATCAAAAATAAATGTGAATGTTAAACTATCGAAGTTATCACCTTTATAGTTGATATATACGATTGGTTTTTCATTATGTAAATCATATTTAATTTTTTCTGAATCTAATTTTCTAACAAATGCATCTCTTGCTGAGAATCCATCAGTTACGCCTTTAAACTTAAAACCGCCACCGGTACTACTGCTGCCACTTGATTTTTTTCCAAACATTTTAATAACACTCCTTTTCTTTGTTTATGTAATAAATATAACTTGTAATAAATGTAAAGTCAAGAAATTATATAAAAAATAAAAGAAAAGATTTTTAAAAAAATATGTTGTTTTTGTCATATTTTTACAATAAAAACTTATTATTTTATGAGGAAAAAATAATGGAACAAGGTAATTTATATAGAGATTTATTGTTGTTTAGTAATTTATATCCTAACAGAACGGCAATAAAAAAGAAATTCTATCGATTAACATATCGTAAATTAATTAATAAAATTGATACAGTATCAAGTTATTTATATTCTTTAGGTTTAAAAAAAGGAAATTCTATTTTTATAGTTAGCGAATATAAAAAAGAAAATTTAATACTTTTTTATGCTTCAATTAAATTAGGACTTGATATTAAAGAGATTGATAGAAAAGAAAAATATTTAATTGGGACATTTAAAAATAATAATAAAATGATATGCATTATTAAAAATAAGCAATTTTTCTGTAGTAATTGTATTTATATCAAATGGAAAAGAATGTTTTTATCTTCAAATAACTATTATTTACCTATTTTAAATGGTAAAAATGAGATTGGTTTTTTTAATCTTGCTCATAATAAATTAATTATTGGCAAAAAAAGTTGTTTTTCTGCTAAATATTATTATTAAAGTTTATGTTTTTTTTATTATTGACTATGAATTTTATAAAAAAAGTTATATCATTATTTATATAAATTACATGGATGTGAAACATATGAATAAATTAATTTTCTTTAAGTCGTTAGAAAAAGCTGTTAAAGAATTACCTTTAGATGATCAAAAACTGATTATCAAAGAATATGAATTCCGTTATCAACAAGAGAAAATAAAAGGAATTAAGGACAAGGATATTATTGCTACTTTTGGTACTCCTGCGGAAATTATTGAAGCTTATTTAGCAAATAAAAATGAAGTTTTAGTGAATTTAAATACGGAATTAACAACTTCAGACGATTCAACTGATTACGCTGTTGAATATGAAGCCGCTAAAGATGAGTTAATAACTGAAAAAGAAGAGAACAGTGAAAAAGAAGATGCGGTTGTGGAAGTTAATCCGAATTTGGAAATAACACCTTTTGTTGAAGAAGTTATAGTCGTGGATGAAATTAAAGAGGAAGTAACTGAAGAAAATGAAAAAGCTGTCGAAGAAATAAAAGAAGAGACAATTTCAGAAGAAACAGTTGTAGAAGTTAATCCAAATTTAGAAATTGAAATCCCAGTTAAAGAAGAAACTGAAGTTAAAGAAAAAACGGAAGAGAAAGAAATAGATAAAAAGAAGAAAAGTCATAAAAAAATACCTATATTACTCATTCCTTTATGGCTTATACTAATTGTCATAGTATTAGCGCTAGATCTATTAATAGGATTATTATATGTTCCTCTTGTTTTTGTGGGATTTGGAATTTTTCTTTTTGGTATTTATACCATAGTGGGATCTATTATGTTATTTTTGTCCGTTAGTATATTTAATGGTTTGTTTCAAGCGGGTATCGGAGTCTTAATTATAATATTAAGTGTGGTATTTATTTCGTTAGTAAATCTTATGCTTAAAAGCACATGGAAGCTTCTTGGCAGAATGTTTAAAATGATGAGAGGTAAGTAGTTATGAAAAAGAAATATATTGCTCTAATTATTTTTACTACAATCGGTATTGGATTATCACTTGCAGGTGCAATTGGACTTAATTTTGATTTATCTTCAGTTACTAAAGGAGCGGAATTTACTGAAAGAAAAGAAGAATGTCCTTTAATTAAAAATGAAGATGATACATTGAATATAAATGTCAGTTCTTGTAGTGTTCAAATTGTTAAATCTAGTAGTGATAAAATAGAAGTTAGTTATACAAGCGATGATGAATATTTTGTATATAGTCAAGATTCGTTAAACTTTATTCCTAAAATAAATTTTGATTATTGGTATAACCCTTTTGTATCGTTATCATCAAAATATGAAATTAAAATTGGTTTACCTGAGAATGGATATAAACATTTAAATGTTTATGCAAACGCTTCATCTATCCTTATTAAAGGAATTGAGTTTAATACAATTGATTTAAAAACTTCAGCATCTAAAATTGAATTAGATAATGTTGATGTTGATAGATTAATGTTTTCAATTTCCGCTTGTGCTTTAGATGCTGGATTAAGTGGAAAACAAACAGATTATTATGTTGATATAAAAACAAGTATGGGTGCTTGTGATATTAAAAACAGTGATGATTCTGAGGATGATTATTCAAAAAAAATTACAGGAATTATTAATGTGGGTTCGGTAAAAATTAAATTTGCATAATAATTATTATAGTGTTCATACTACATTTGGGTGATAGTATGAATGAAAGTAAATTAATGAAACGCTTTTTAGCTTCAGTAAAAATGGGAAATAAAATAATTAAAAATATTGAAATGAAAACATCTTCTTTAGAAATAAGAAAACTATGGGTTGATATTTTAAATTCTTTTGCGGTGCATGAAAATAATATTATTGAAGTTATGAGAAAGCTTGATATTAATACAGATGTAGATTTATCAATGATGCAGAAGATGGCTATTTGTATGCAAAAGGTAAAATTAAAAGGCAATGATGATGTTGAGCTTTTATTTTTTGGAATTGAAGGACTTGAGATGGGAATGGTTGGTACATTAAAGTTTATTCATGTAAATGAATTTATTAATGAGGACTTCATTTCTGAAGCAATTTCAATATATGATGAGTATGAAAGAAGCTTTAATAGAGTAATTAAAAAAGCTAAAGAATACTTGAATTTTGATTATAGAAGATTGAAAAAGAATGAGATTTAAATAGATAAATATACTATATTTGTAGTGTTGTAACATAAAGCATCGATGTGTGTTTCACGGGTCGATACTTTTTTTGTTCTTTAAAATTTTGAGCTAACTCATAACACGAGTTTTTTTGCTAATAAGCTGTTAATAATTGACAAAAGAATTTAATTTGATATACTATACCTAACTCGTGAGGGAGTAAGAAGCGTAGTTAAGCTACGGGGCGAAGTCAACAATCGATGCTAAAAAAAACATCTGGTTAGCCTTAAAATATGAGACTCATGTAGAGCGTTTGCGATACATGGTGAATTAAAATGAATTACCTAAGTGTGGCAAAAGCATTTAGGCTTTTTTATTTATTTAAGGAGTGAATATTAAATGAAAGAATATTTAAAAGAAAAAGAGCAAGTTTTGAAAGAACAATTAACTTCTGAAGGAGGATTATCTATTGAAGATGTTCATTTGCGTCAAGAAAAATATGGAAAAAATAAACTAGCGGATGCTAAAAAAACACCTTTAATTATAAAATTTCTTCTTGAATTTAAAGATCCAATGGTCTTAATTTTAATAGCTGCGGCAATAGTTTCATTAGTTTTAGCAATTATAGAAAATGAATCGTTCGCTGATACGATAATTATTATAACTGTAGTTATGATTAATGCAATTTTAGGAGTCATTCAAGAGAATAAAGCTGAAAAAGCAATTGAGGCATTACAAGAAATGTCAAGAGCGACAAGTAAGGTTGTTAGAAATGAACATGTCATGATTGTTAATGCAGAAGATTTAGTTCCAGGTGATATCGTTTTACTTGAATCCGGTGATGCGGTTCCTGCTGATGCAAGAATTATTGAATGTGCAAGTTTAAAAGTTGAAGAAGCTGCGTTAACTGGTGAATCAGTACCGGTATTAAAGACTTCTGATATTATAGTTCAAAAGGAAAAAGAAATTCTTCTTGGTGATCGTAAAAATATGCTTTATATGGGTAGCAATATTGTTTATGGGCGTGCTAAAGCGGTTATTGTTTCTACTGGAATGAATACAGAAATGGGTAAAATTGCGACAGCATTAACTGAAGCTAAAGAAGGAGATACTCCTTTGCAAAAGAAATTAAATCAATTAAGTAAGGTTTTAACTATATTAGTATTGTTAATTTGTGCGATTATCTTTATTGTTGGATTAATAAGTGATGGATTTGAAATTGATGCAATTATTGGTTCATTTATGACAGCAATTTCCCTTGCAGTTGCCGCAATTCCTGAAGGTTTAGCGGCGGTTGTAACGATTGTCTTGTCTATTGGTGTTACTAAAATGTCTAAAAGAAACGCCACGATTAGAAAATTAACCGCTGTTGAAACATTGGGTTGTACACAAGTTATTTGTTCAGATAAAACAGGAACATTAACACAAAATAAAATGACAGTAGTCGATTATTATTCTAAGGATAATATGTTGTTAGCAAAAGCGATGGCGTTATGTTCAGATGCTGAACTTGAAGATTGTGGTTCAGTTGGAGAGCCAACTGAATGTGCTTTGATTAATTATGCAAAATCACTTGAAATGAATAAAAATGATTTAAAAGTACTATATCCACGTATTGGAGAAGCACCATTTGATTCGTTAAGAAAAATGATGTCAACTGTTCATGATTATAATGGACAAATTATTCAATATACTAAAGGTGCGCCGGATGAAGTTTTAAAGAAGTGCAATTATTACTGGAATGGTGAAGAAATGATTCCGTTAACAGAATCACTTAAAGAAGAAATACTAATTGCAAATAAGAATATGGCTTCTAAAGCTTTGCGTATATTATGCGCAGCGATGAAAGTATTAGAAGGTGTACCTTCATCATATGCCGCATGTGACATTGAAAATGATTTATGCTATATAGGTTTAGTTGGAATGATTGATCCTATTAGACCAGAAGTTAAAGTAGCTATTGATCAATGTAAGGATGCTGGTATAAAAGCGGTTATGATTACTGGTGATCATATTGATACAGCAATAGCAATTGCTAAACAATTAGGGATTATTGAAGATGAATCTCAAGCAATTACTGGTGCAGAATTAAATAATATGAGCGATGAAGAATTAATTGCAAATATTTGTAATTATAATGTTTATGCTCGTGTACAACCAGAACATAAAGTACGGATAGTTAAAGCTTGGCAAGCTTTAGGAAAAGTTACAGCAATGACTGGTGATGGTGTTAATGATGCTCCATCAATTAAAAATGCTGATATTGGAGTTGGCATGGGTATAACTGGTACTGATGTTACTAAAAATGTTGCTGATATGGTTTTAGCGGATGATAACTTTGCAACAATTGTTTCAGCGGTTGAAGAAGGAAGAAGAATTTATGATAATATTCGAAAATCAATTCAATTTCTACTTTCAAGTAATTTAGCAGAAGTTATATCAGTATTTGTGGCTTCTTTAATAGGATTTAAGATTTTAAAACCAGCACATTTGTTATGGATTAATTTAATTACTGATAGTATTCCTGCGATTGCTTTAGGTATGGAAGATAGTGAACATGATATTATGAAACGGGAACCGAGAAATCCTAAAGATGGTATTTTCTCTAATGGATTAGGTGTTGATGTAGTTGTTCAAGGTTTATTAATATCTATAATAACATTAATTTCATTCTTTATTGGTCACTATATTGAATGGGCTAAAGTTGCTGAAACTAATGTTAAGTATTGGGATTTCTTGCATGGAGGAGAAAGTCCAGATGGTATGACTATGGCGTTTTTAACTCTTTCATTCATTGAACTATTCCATGCATTTAATATGCGTTCCCGTCGAGAATCAATATTCTTAATTAAAAAACAAAATCTCGTTTTATGGGGTGGAACAATAGTTTCATTAATATTAACAACTTTAGTTATTTATGTTCCATTTTTAAGTGAAGCTTTTGGTTTTACCAGTATTAGCGCAATTGAATATTTGATTGCAATTGGGTTAGCATTAACTATTATTCCTATCATGGAATTGATTAAATTGATACAAAGATTAATAAAAAACAAATAAGATATGAGGTCATAGAAATATGGCCTTTTTAAATTATTTCTAATAGTATCATAATGGCAAAGCCAATCATAAAAGCCCATATTCCGTAATGTTCAAAGCCATCTTTTCTTGCGGCGGGTAATAATTCATCAATAGTAACATAAATCATAGAACCTGCACCAAAAGCTAGTAACCATGACATTAGCGTTGATATAGAGGTTGTTAAAAGAATACCAAAAATACCAAATATTGGTTCAACAATACCACTTAATAAACTTAATAAAAATGATTTTCTTTTTGATAATCCTTCATCATGAAGAGGAATCGCTACTGCTGAACTTTCAGGTAGATTTTGAATAGCCATTCCAATTGCTAAAGAAAGAGCGCTTAGCATTGATTCTTCCGTTTTTAAAGATAAGGCTATACCACATGCAAAACCGACTGATAATCCTTCGGGTATATTGTGAATCGTTACTGCGAGAACAAATTTAATTTGTCTTGAAAGTTTATTGTTTTTTATTCCTTCTTCATTTTCACTGCTATGATGAAAGTGAGGGATAATTTTATCTAAGACAAATAATATTAAACCGCCTAATAGAAATCCTCCTATTACGGGAATAAAAGAAATTTTTGGATTAGATTCTTTTGCGGCATCTATTGCCGGTAATAATAATCCAAATAAACCTGCACAAATCATAATCCCACTGGTAAAACCTAGAATAGCGTTACTTATTTTACTTGATAATTCTTTTTTGATAAAGAAAACACTTGTTGCTCCAATAACATTTGCTAAGAAGACTACACCAAATGAAACAATGGTAATAAGTAAAGGGGTCATTATTGTCACTTCCTTACTTATTTAGTTTATTCACTTTTTTAGAAAACGAAATTGAATAGTATGTTTTTTTAATTATGGATATAGAAATATAAAGTTTGGTCATACTAAAAGAGAGGTGAATGGTGATGGTTAAGATAAAAGATATAGTATCAAGAGAAGTATTAGATTCAAGAGGTAATCCGACAGTTGAGACTGATGTATATTTAGATGATGGTTCATTTGGTCGAGCTATTGTTCCTTCAGGAGCGTCAACAGGAAAAAAAGAAGCTCTAGAACTTCGAGATGGTGACAAATCTCGTTATTTAGGCAATGGTGTACTTCAAGCAGTTAACAATGTAAATACAATCTTAAAATCATTATTAGTGGGTCAAGAGGCATCACAAGAATTAATTGATAATTTAATGATTAATGAAGATGGAACTAAAAATAAATCTCGTTTAGGTGCGAATGCAATACTTAGTGTTTCTTTAGCTTTGTTTCACGCTCTTAGTGATTCAGAAGATGTTCCTTTGTATAAGTTATGGCATCAGGATGATTATTTTTATATGCCGGTTCCAATGATGAATATTATTAATGGAGGAAAACATGCTTCAAACGCAGTAGACTTTCAAGAATATATGATTGTTCCTGTAGGAGCGGATTCTTTTAAAAATGCAGTTAGAATGGGTAGTGAAATATTTCATACTTTAAAATCACTACTGATTAGAGATAATTTATCGACAGGTGTTGGTGATGAAGGAGGTTTTTCTCCTGATTTTAAAGATAATCAAGCTCCTCTAGATTATATAAATGAAGCTATCCTAAAAGCGGGTTATAAACCAGGAGAGGATGTTTGTATTGCTTTAGATGTTGCATCAAGTGAGTTTTATTTAGAAGATGAACAAGTTTATGATCTTCATAAAAGTAATAATGGTAAAAAAACTTCTAGTGAAATGATTGATTATTTAGAATGGCTTGTAGATAATTATCCAATTATTTCAATTGAAGATGGTTTGAGTGAAGATGATATAGAAGGTTGGAAAGAATTAACTTTAAGATTAGGTGATCGTATTCAACTTGTTGGTGATGATCTTTTTGTTACTAATTATGAATTGTTAGAAGAAGGAATAAAGAATAAGACCGCTAACGCGATATTAATTAAAGTTAATCAAATTGGAACAATAATGGAAACATTTAAAACAATTAATTTGGCTAAAGAAAATAATTATCGAATTATTATTTCTCATCGTTCTGGTGAAAGTGAAGATACTACAATTGCTGATCTAGCAGTTTTATGTTCGTCTTTACAAATTAAAACTGGCTCTTTATCTAGATCAGAAAGAATTGCTAAATATAATAGATTAATAAGAATTGAAGAAGAACAAAATGATTATGTAATTTATCCAGGATATAAAGCATTTGGTGAATAAACTACATTAATGTTAATATTAATTTATTAAAAAAAGTTTAATTTTCAATTAAAATCAAGACATTTATTTTAAAAAAAGATAAAAAAGCCCTTACATTTATACTTGTATTTATTAATTTATAGTTTATAATATAGGTATCAAGAGGGCTTTTTTGTAATGAAAAAACCCTTTAATTTTTCAAAGAGAGGAAAAAAGATATGAAAAAATTATTTAAAAAACTTGCTGGATTAATGATGGGCTTGCTTGCAGTTGCAGGTCTAGCAGGATTTAATGCAAGTAATTCAGTTGTTGCATCTGCAGCAAATACGACAGATGATAGTCAAGAAAAGTGGTCTGTTATAGGTTCAATTAATGGTACAAGTTGGGATAAAGATTTTCCTTTAAGCTATGTTTCAGATAATGATCGCTATGAAATTAAGATATCCTTAAACAAAGATGAATGTTTTAAGATACGGTTAAATAATAGTTGGAGTACACAAATTGGATATAAGGGGAATACTGGAGCAAATATTGGTACTTATTTAACTTATGATGGTAGTGGTGATTATAGAAATTTTAAAGTAAAAACCACTGGTGTTTATATTTTATGGGTTAAAGATGATCATGTCGCTAACTATGGTGATAAGTCATATGGTTTTGGAATTGATCCTGTTGTTTCTAATTATTATACAGTTACTCATTATAAGAAAGATGGAAGCGTTTTATCGGATGGTGAGACAGTTCTTGAAAACTCTTTGTATAATCCAAAATTTGAAGAAGAAGAAGGCTTTAGACTAGAAGGATGGTATACAGAACCCGAATTAATCAACAAATTTGAAAAAGCAACTGCAATTACAACTGATTTGAATTTATATCCAAAATATGTTGAAGCAGAAGACTACACTGCTTATTTCTATGATAGTAATGATGTTTTAGGATCAAAAGTATATGCATACATGTATAGAGATTCAACAGATGGAGGCAAAAATGCTGAATGGCCAGGTATTGAAATGGAAAAAGATGCTAATGGTTGTTGGAAAATTGAAATTGATGTTTCACAAACATATACAAAGATTATTTTTAATGGCAACGGTGCTCAAACTGACAATATAGAAATTATTGATAAGCCATTAAATGTTTATGTTATGGGTGAAAAAAAGGAAGATAGTAGTAGATATGATGCATCAATCAATACTGTTATTGCCGCTATTAAAGGTGAAAATAGTGTTAGTGAGACAGGATATTATTTAAAAGATTCTGAAGGTAATTTGACTAATGGTGCTTCATTCATTGCAAATGAACAAAAACAAATGGCTTTTGAACAATATATGACTAATGTTGACACATGTACTTCTTACGATAATGTTGCAGAGTATAACAAGTTAGCTGAAGGATTAGATACATCGGCTATAATAAATGATGAAGATGGTGAAAATAATACCATTAAAGTTTCAATAGCAGATAAATTAGCGTATATGGAAATTTATAAAGCTTCAAAAGATGCAGAAAAAGGAACAAGTGGTATTAATATTTTAGGTAATATTTCTTCTTCAAATAATATTGCAATCATATTAGTGGTTGGTTTATTAGGTTTAACTGCAGTTGGTGCATATTACTTCATTAATAAGAAAAAATACGCCTAAATAATTAACGGTATATTAAGGTGCTCATGATTGGGCACCTTTTTTAGATAGAAATATTATTTTAATTATTTATTTAGAAATTAAAATAGTGTAATCTAAAAATATGAGGTGATAATAATGACATCTAAAGTTATAACTAGTGGAGTTATGTTGCTATTATTGAGTTTATCAATTAATTTAGGTAGTAAGAATGCTAAATCTGTAAATAGAGATATTA
>CAZZGL010000015.1:0-22919 GCA_964654155.1 uncultured Staphylococcaceae bacterium
ATAACACATTTGCTAGTGAAGGATATTACTATCGACCTCAGTTTTATAAAAAAGTAACAACTTTCGATGATAATTTAATAACAGAATATAATCCAAAAAGCGAATTTAAGCTTTATTCTGATAGTGTACTTCAAATAAATTACATGCTTCGTTCACCATTTGATAAAGCTTTTAAAAGTTATGCTAGCCCTTCTTTACTTAATTATCAAACTGACTATAGATTCTCCGCTAAAACTGGAACAACACCTACAGATCGATGGGTTGTTGGATTTAATCCTCAATATACCATATGCGTATGGATGGGAAACGATGATAACAGTGACTTTTTAGATGGAAATATTGCAAAAGAAATATTTGTTGATATAGCCAATAAATTAATGGAAAGAAAAAAGGATTACTTTTATACTACTACTAATTTAAAACCATTTATTTACAAGGGAAATAATCAAAATATATCATTTACCTACTACATTAAATAAAAAGAACAGGTCGCCCTGCTCTTTTATTTAGTTACGCGTTGTTCCAGGAGAACAACAACAGCAACAAACTTGGATGCAATCTATATTACTTGGTGTAGTAACACACTTTCTTTCTAAACAACAACAAACCAAATAAGACGCAAATACTTTAGATTTAATATATCTCTTACACTCCATTACTGTTGCTTGGAATGTTACAATTGCACTTGCACCCGCTTCTAAAGTGCCAACATCTACACGATCAGGACATGCATTTTCTATTGTTGTTCCATTAAGTGTTATAGTTTCTGGATTAATACATAATGACGGATTGACATTTAAATCTAAGGAAACACAATTAAGTGTCATATTTGTATTATTAATTACAGTTGCGGTAAAAGTTATTGTATTACACACTCTTGTACAATAAACATCTGAATCAAGAATAACTTCCACGCCACAAACAGGAGTAACATCAGTAACTATTGGTCTACAACAACAACGGTTCCTAGTGTTTGTTCTATACATAATTTCACCTCCTACTCCATCTAGGAGTACACTTATATATATGCCAAATAAAACTCTTGGTGCTCTTGAAGAAAAATGATTTTCATTTAATTAATAAGATTAACCAATTTATTATTTAGAACACCATTTACCTCTTAACAAAAAACACATTTTTATTGTTAATGAAAAAAAGATGTTTAATCCATGCTATAATTACTTACAAGCAAAAAATTTATATTTACATATGAATTTATATAGCTTTATATTTATTAATGAGTTTACTTGTTACTTAATTAATGTCTATTAAGGTTGATTTATAAAATATTAGAAGGTGAAGTATGAAAAATTTATTTAAATTAATTGGCAAACGAAGAACTATTATTTTTCTTGATTTAGAAGGTACACAATTTTCTCATGAAATGATTGCTTTAGGAGCGTATCGTGCTGATCTTGATAATACTTATCACATTAAAAAAATACATAAAGGCATTAAATTTTATGTTAAAGCCAAAAATAAAATTGGTCATTACGTCGAAGATTTAACCAATATTCACCAAGAAGATCTTGATAAAAAAGGAATAACATATAAACAAGCAATGACAAAATTACGCAAGTATTGTGGATATTTTCTTTCAAAAGTATGCTTTTGCACATTTGGAACTCATGATTTAAGAATTATTATGAAATCATTAGAAAATTCTCCTGATGCTGATGAAAGTTTTTGTCATTATATAGCTAAAAATTGTATTGATCTATCCGCAGTTGTTTCACATTATATCACCGATGAGCATGGAAACCCTTTATCATTAGTAAATAATTTAAAAGTTTTTAATGTTGAACTTACCGGCGATTCTCATAACCCTTTAACTGATGCATATCATTTACTTCTATTATACAAGGCTTTTATAGATCAAAAAGAAGTCGTTTTACAAGAATATAAAAAAGTACTTTCAAATTTAAAAACCATTCCAGAACCTGTGAGATATATTATTCATCAATTGCTTGAAGGAAATAATGTAACTCCAGAAAATTTTGTTGCCGCTATTCGTGAATATATCGATTAATCAGTCACATAATAAATGTGGGAAGGAGACACTACAATGATTCGCTATCCAAATGGAAAAACATTCATCCAAGAAAAAGAATCAATATCACAAAAAAAGAAAAAAACTATTCATAATGCTGCAAATAGAGGTATGGATTTTGAAAATGATATTAATTCTAGTAATAATTTTTATAGCGAAAACCATCGTGCCTTAATTACTAAACGTCCAACACCTATTAATATTGTCAAAGTTGATTATTCACATGGAGCAAGAATCACTGATGCTTATTTTGAAAGTCAATCCACAACTGATTATAATGGAATATATAAAGGTCGTTACATTGACTTTGAAGCCAAAAGTTGTCATAGTAAAACTTCATTTCCTCTATCAAATATTACCCCTCACCAAATTAAACATTTAGAAGGTGTCATTGAGCACGGAGGAATCGCTTTTTTCTTAATATCTCTTATACATTTTGATGAAGTTTACCTTATTGATGCAAAATATGTGATCGACGCTTTTAAGAAAAAGGAAAGAAAATCTATTCCATTTAAAGATATTAAATCTTATGGTCATTTAGTAAAGCAAGGTTACCTTCCTCGCCTATTATATTTAGATGTAGTTGATGAGGTATACTTTCATGAAAAAAACATTTAGAATTATCGTTGTTTCATTTACTTTATTAATTATTATAAGTGCTGGTTCTGCCAGCATTTTTGTTTACAATTCGTTAAAAGATTTGCCATCAATTAATTTACAATCCCAAAACAATAAATTAAAAACCGTTATTTATGACGAAAGCAAAAATGAAATAGAAGTTTTCGGCGAAACTAAAAACGAATATATTACTTATGAGGAAATACCACAAATACTAATTAATGCATTAATAAGCATAGAAGATATTAATTTCTTTTCCCATAATGGCGTCGATTATGCAAGAACTTTTAAAGCGTTTATTCATAATTTATCTTCTTCGTATAAGCAAGGAGGATCAACCATTACTCAACAATTAATAAAAAATACCATTTTGAGTAGCGAACAAACATATAAAAGAAAAGTTCAAGAAGCTTATTTAGCTTTAAAAATAGAAAAAATATTATCTAAAGAAGAAATATTAACTTTATATTTCAATTATATATATTTTGAACAATCTATTCCTGGAGTTAAATATGCCTCTAAAAGATATTTTGGCAAAGACATTTCTTTAATTACTCTTCCTGAAGCAGCAATTCTTGCAGGTGTAGTTAAATCGGCAAGTTATTATAATCCTTTTAAATATCCTAAACGAATTGAAGAAAGAAAAAACCTAGTTTTAAGTAAAATGCTACAATATGGATTTATAAATGAATTAGAATATAACGCAGCAATAAAAACAAAAATAGAAGATATCGTAATCGAACAAGGCGCAAATTATATAGAACCTACATATAGATTTCAAAGCTATTTAGATATTGTCTATATGCAAATCAAAGAATTAATAGATATAGATCCATATTTAGTCCCATTAGAAATTAACACTTATTTAGATTCATCGTTACAAACTTATTTAGATGATATTCAAAAAGGTGAAATAATAGAATTTAAAGATGATAATCAACAAATAGGTGCAAGTGTTGTTAGAAATGAAGATGCCGCAATTGTAGGAGTTATCGGTGGAAGAAACTACAATGGGTCAAGAATTTTTAATCGAGCCTACTCTTTAAAAAGGCAACCTGCTTCAACCATAAAACCTATTCTTTCTTATTTACTTGCAGCAGAATATCTTCATTATAACGAAGCCACAAATGTCTTAGATGCTCCATATAACTATAAAGGTACAACAATAACTGTTCAAAATGCTGATAAAAATTATTCAGGATATATTCCAGTATTAGAAGCTCTAGGATATTCAAAAAATACATGCGCTCTGTATACACTAGAAAAAGTTATTGATAAAATCGGTCAAGAAAAAGTTATTAATCATCTTCAAAGTATCGGTATGATGGATGATGGTCCTTTTACATTATCATATGGAATTGGAGGAATGACTTATGGAGTTTCTCCAACTAATTTAGCGGGAGCTTATTCGATTTTAAACCGCGAAGGTAAATATATTAATCCATCCACAATTTCTTCTATCATAAATCGAGAAACCGGAGAAGTTCTTTATAAACGAGAATTAAATTACAAACAAATCGTTTCAAAAGAAAGTGCCTTCCAAATTGCTTCCACTCTTATTGATGTTGTAAAAAATAATTATTATCGAATCGGTTCTGTATCGGTTGATGGAATAAGTATTGGCGCAAAAACAGGAACAAATGGATATGATGAAAATGCCGCTAAAGCGCTAGGATATCCATCATATGCTGATAAAGATTCCTGGCTTTGCGGCTTCTCAAGTGATTACACTATGGCAGTATGGTCTGGCTTTGATGTAGCGGTTAAAGGAGAAAAGCATTATTTTGGAAAGAACGATGAAAGAAGACAAATACCTAAAAAAATATTTCAAAAAGTAATGTCTACAATTACTAGCAATAATAATACACTAAGCGTTCCTTCTTCTTTAACAAAAATTAGTGTCGTAAAAGGAGTTGATGGTTATTATCTACCAAATGAATATATACCTTCTTCATATATCACAAGCGGATATTTTTATAAAGAAGAAATTCCTAACAAAACCCTTCCTTCACCAATATTTCCATCAATAATAGAAGTTAAAGGATTTATTTTTGATAATGAAATCGAGATTGTTTTTAAAACAAATAAAACGGATGATGATATATTTGATTATCAAAAAGTATTTGGTGATTATGGCTTTTTAATAAAATATAAAATCGATGATGAGGAAAAAATATTTTTTTCAAAACAAAATAAAATCACTATACCTTTTAATAGTACAGTGAGTGAAATTAGTATTACGCCTTGTTTTGAAAATAACTTTAATATAACAGGAACTCCTTATTTCTTTGTTTTGTAATATCGACAAAGTGATTGTAAATAACATTCATCGCAGCTAGGATTAATAGCTTTACAGAAATATCTTCCAAAATGAATCATTTGATGGTGAGTTTTAATATATCTTTCTTGAGGAATTTCTTTTCTCAATTTTCTTTCTACATCTTCAACACTGTCATTTAAAGAAGCAAAATATAATCTCTTTGAAATTCGATAAACATGGGTATCAACCGCAATTTCAGGAATATTAAACAGTTCTGCACGAACCACATTTGCGGTTTTATTTCCTACCCCACTTAAAGATACTAATTCTTCCTTTAGAAAAGGTACCTTACCATCGTATTTTTCTATTAATCTTGTAGCAATATCATGGATATGTTTTGCTTTTTGACGATACATTCCAATACTTTTAATACATTTTTCTAAATCTTCTATTGAAGCAGTTGCTAATTCTTCTAGTGTTGAAAAACGTGAAAACAAAGTCGGAGTAACCTTATTAACACTCGCATCGGTTGTTTGAGCACTTAACATCACCGCGATTAATAATTCATAATCTTTATGATAAATTAATTCACAACCAGCATTTGGAAATAAATAATCAAAATATGATAATATTTGTTCTTTATTTTCAGTTTTCATCATCATCTACCCATTTTTCATTTGCGATAGCTATTGTTTGCTCAATATCCTTATTCCAAGTTTCACTAATTGTTGTATAACCTTCCTTTTTTAAATCAGAACGTGTAGTCCTTTTAAGAAGAATTTTATCAATAGATCTAATTGAACGCTTGTTATTTGATAATGCTTCATTAAGAGAGTCAATAATGACATCTTCACCATATCCTAAACTAATCCATTCTCTAATTTTTTGAAACTCTGCCGGAGAAAGGGTTCTTTTTAATTCCTTTTCAAAAATCATATATATATTTTGAACTTGATTATCAAAATCCTTTTCTAAAGATTCATCACGGTGCTTTAAAAAATTAATTTCAAATTCTCTAAACAATCTTTCTTTTAAAGGTCTAAGTGTAGTTGTCATTTCATCATTTATCGTTTCAAATTCAACAAGTTTTTTTGATAACAAATTAGTAAAAACACGATCAATATCTTGAATTGATAATGTCATCTTTAATGCAAGAAGCTCTTGAGTAATAAAACTATTTCCTTCTTTTAAAAGGTGTTCAATCATTATTAATACAACCAATTCAGTTTCAGTAATATTTAGCTTCTTATAATATTCTAATAATAAATAATTCATATCAATTCCTGCATAATTTGTTCTATCCATGTTTTCACCATCTTTCCTTAACATATTATCATATTTTTACTTTACAATATAGTAATAAAATCGTTTTCATTAATTTGATAATATGCAAGTAATTCTTTATATTTTTCCTCATTAATTCTTTTTGTCTTTTTTAATTCTATTGCAACTTTTTCTTTTGTTAACTTATATAGCAAAGAAACATGTTTTTTCATAGATTGAGAAGTTTTTTCATCAATATTAAAATCTAACAAAACCGCAAATCTAATTGCTCTTAATATTCTTAATGGGTCTTCATTAAAGCGATCATCTGGATTTCCTATAACCTTAATTAATTTTTGATTTAAATCGTTAATTCCATTATAAAAATCGTAGCAGTTCCCATTTATATCAATATAAAATGCATTAATTGTAAAATCTCTTCTTTTAGAATCCTCCTCCATTGAAGAAACAAAAGTAATTTTTTGTGGATGACGATAATCTAAATAGTCACTTTCTTTTCTAAAACAAGTTATATCAACTTTTTCGCCTTCAAACCTAACAGTAATTGAACCTAAATCAATAAATGGCATTTTTTCTTCTTTAAATAAACTCTTTAATTCTTCCGGTTTTGCATTTGTAGCAAAATCTAAATCCGTTAGTTCTTTATGCAAAAGAAAATCTCTAGCGGTTCCTCCAACCATATATATCAAAAGACCATTTTCTTGAAAATAACTCGCTAATTTTTTAAATACTTCTAATTCCATTATTTTACCTCAGTAATCTCCTTAATAACGCCTTTATATTTACTAATACTTTCTAGCACTTTATAAACACCTAAAGCATAACCTTTTTTATTTAAACATCGATGAACCAAAGTTATTTCTTCATAATCATTGACTAATTTAACTATATGTTCATATGTATATATTTTAACTCTATTAGAAAAAATCGGAATCTTTTTTTGTTTATCAAAACACTTTCGAATCATTTTTGCTGTACCGCTAGGAGCATCTTTTTTACTTTCATGATGCGTTTCTTCAATTTGAATATTATCAAAATTATCATCTATCGAAGATAAAAAACTAGCTATGTATGGCATCGAAGGTAGATAATTATCTAATACAACAATTGCAATATTTGCTTTCAATGCTTCAATATGATAAAAATCAAAATCTATGTTTTCTAATGATGTTGTCCCAATTATCGCATTTATTTTCTTTTCTAAAGCAAAATCTAAAGCTTTTTTTGTCCCTTCACAACTCGAAAAATCAATTATAGCGGAAAGACTATTCTCATCTTTATAATCATCTAGATTATCTAAAATATCAATAGGAATAACTTCAACATTTTTTTCTTTTAATAATTCATAAATAACACTTCCAGTTTTACCTAAAAAACCTTGTAAAATAACCTTCATGTTTCCTCCAAAAACAACATATTTATATTATTTATAAATTAAATAACCATTACAAAACTTCGATATTTTTAAAAAAAGAGGGGTTAACCTCTTTTAAAATTAATTAATACGATCTTTTAAAGTCTTCGATGGCTTAAAGGAAACTGCCTTAGTCGCTGGTATAACGATTTCTTCTCCAGTTGCAGGATTTACTCCTTTACGTTCTGCTCTTTCTTTGATAGCAAAGCCTCCAAAACCAGCTAATTTAATTTCTTCTCCTGAGGCTAATGCATTTGCTAAAGCTTCAACCATTGCGTCTAATGCATTTGCAGCATCTTTTTTTGTTAATCTAGCTTCTGCAGCAATAATTTCTACTAAATCTACCTTATTCATAATTTGATTTTCTCCTTTTGGTATTTTTAAAATATCATACTTTTATTATGTGCGCAACAGAAAAGAAATTCATTATTTATAATGATTTTATTATATTTTTAAAAATTTTTAAAATATATTTAGAATACAAATGCTACCAAATTATTTTTTCCTTTATTAGTAATCGTTTTTAATAATTGTTGCATTTTAACTTTAATTGGTTCAGGCATAGCTACTAATTTAGAATTAATTCCAGATTTAATAATTTCTTTAAACTTTTGTCCAAACATCTCACATTCAAGAACTGATAAAGGATTTTCTTCATATGCTTTTGTCAAATAATCAACAAAATAATCACTTTGCATTTTTGATCCTAATATTGGTTCAAATGAAGTTTCTAAGTCCACTCTTATAACATGATATGTTGAAGAAGTTGCTTTAACTTTAATTCCATAACGAGAACCTGATTTTAATGTACATGGCTTTTCAATTTTAATGTCATCTAATGAGGCTTGACTACATCCATAGCCAGTTTGAGAAGCTTGTTCTAAAGCCACCGATATCTTATCATATTCTCTTTTTGCTTTAACAAACTCACTTAAAACCGCGATTAATTCTGCTTTTGAAGTAATGCTACAACCAACCAGTGAAGTTAATACTTGTTCATATAATTCTTCCTCAACTTGAATTTCAACAACGACAACCCCAGTTCCTGTATCAACATCTTTAACAAAAGCATCACTTACATATTCATTTTCTTTTAAGCAAGCAGAAATTATATCAACATCTTTAACAATCCTAGCCTCCTTCATCGCGTATTCAACAGAGCTATTGATACTGACTTTTAAATAATGACTTTCTTCTAATGAAGCAATCCATGATGGCATAGCTACATCGACACTTGTTACCGGAAATTGATATAAGGCTTCCTTTAATATATTTAAACAATCATCTTCAGTCATTTCTTCAGCATTTATAGGAATAACTGGTACACTATATTGTTCTTGTAAAGTTTTCGCTAACGAAGTTGTTTCTTCTTCTTGAGGATGCAAAGAATTTAATACAATAACATATGGTCTATCTATTTGTTTCATTTCCTCAATTATTTTTGTTTCTGCATTTAAATATTCTTCTCTTTTAAACTCACCAATACTTCCATCACTAAATAAAACAATTCCTAAAGTAGAATGTTCTTTGATAACCTTTTGTGTGCCAATTTTTGCCGCATCATCAAACGGAATACTTTCACTAAACCATGGCGTTTTCACCATTCGCATTTTGCCGTCTTCTAAATATCCTGATGCTGAATCAATAACATAACCAACACAATCGATTAGTCTTACGCGCACACTTAAATTTTCTTCAACTTTTAAATTGACACCATTTGCAGGAACAAACTTCGGTTCAACTGTCATAATAGTTTTTCCACTTCCAGAAGTTGGAAGTTCATCTCTAGCGCGATTTTTTACTTCTTCATCTTCAATATATGGAAGTACTGCCACTTCCATAAAACGCTTAATAAACGTTGATTTTCCCACTCTAACAGGACCAACAACCCCTAAATAAACATCACCATTATTTCTTGCCCCGACTTGTTTAAAAACGGTCATACCATCCATGATTAAATCCTCCCAAATTTCTTTTTTTATTCACCAAAATGTATGATAGTTTTAAAAACTTTAGAACAAAAAAACGAACCTCGATTGAATAGTTCGTTTTCTTAAACATTTAGTATACTTATTAAACTAAATAACCTTTTTTAAATTTTTTGGTATTTTATCT
The DNA here is from genome assembly GCA_964654155.1 of uncultured Staphylococcaceae bacterium. GTDB lineage: Bacteria > Bacillota_I > Bacilli_A > RFN20 > CAG-826 > CAG-826. The sequence goes on from CAZZGL010000015.1 coordinate 9,742, forward strand.
TTTTTAACTGCTGAAATAATCTGTTCAGTTTTTTCTTCACTGACATCTCTTCCCGCCATGACAGCAACCTTTTTAATTAAACTTCGCAAGTTATCTTCATCTGTTAAATCAGAGCCAGACACTTCTTTAGCTAATTTTAAAATGTCTTCTCTTTTAACTTTACTTCTTGCTTCAACTTTATCAAAAATCGAATCGCACATATCATCACCCTATTATACAATATGCATAAACTAGGCTTTTGACATTATTTTCGTTCTCTAAGAACAAATTTAATTGGGCTTCCTTCTAATTCAAAAGCATTTCTTAATCTATTTTCTAAATATCTTTCATATGAAAAATGCATATAATGTGGATCGTTTACAAATAAAACAAATGTTGGAGGGCAAACACCAACTTGATTTGCAAATAATATTTTAATTCTTCCACCATTAAAATGCGGAGGTGGATTCATCACTTGCGCATCTTGCATTATTTCATTTAAAACTGATGTTGAAACATGACTATGATAAGCATCATAAGCAACATCTATAGCTTGAAATATAGTTTGAATTCGCGATTTTTCTAACGCCGAAACATAAACAATAGGAACATAATCTAAAAATTTGAAATTTTCTCTTATCTTTTTTGTAAACTCCGCCATTGTGCGATGATCTTTTTCAATTGCGTCCCATTTATTTACAACTATAATCATTGCTTTGTGTGCTTCAAGCGCATACCCAGCAACATGTTTATCTTGCTCTTTAATACCTTCTTTAGCATCAATAACTAATAGAACAATATCACTACGATCAATTGCCGCTAGAGCTCTTAATGCCGCATATTTATCAACTGCTTCATAAATGCGACCTCTTTTCTTTAATCCTGCCGTATCTATAACAACATAATCTCGACCTTCTCTTTTAAATGAAGTATCTATAGCATCCCTTGTAGTTCCTTCGATTGGAGAAGAAATAACTCTTGATTGATTTAAAATTGCATTAACTAAACTCGATTTACCAACATTTGGTCTTCCAATTAATGAAAAACATATTTGACCTTCATAGTCATTATCATTTTTTTCTGGTAAATATGCGATTATTTGATCTAATAAATCTCCTATGCCAATTCCATGGGCGCCACTAACTGGAATAGGTTCACCAATACCTAAGCCGTAAAACTCCATAATGTCACATTTATGTTCACCATCATCGATTTTATTAACCGCTAAAATAATTGGTTTATTACATTTATGTAACATTTTTGCAACCATTCTATCGTCTTTTGATATCCCTAATTGACCATTGACCACAAATACAATTACATCTGCTTCTTCAATAGCAATTTGCACTTGCGCTCTAATTTGTTCTTGGAATGGCCTATTTTCAATTTCAACTCCACCAGTGTCTATTAGTCTAAATTCTTTAGTAAGCCAAGAAGCTTTCGTATAAATACGATCCCTAGTAACTCCAGGTTGGTCATCAATAATTGATTTTCTTTCTCCGGCAATACGATTAAAAATTGTTGATTTACCAACATTAGGACTTCCAACAATAGCTACAGTGCCTAGCATGGTATATCACCAACTCTTTCTTTAATTATCAAAATAACTTTATCTACAACTTCTTCAATATTCATATTAGATGTATCAATCAGTATTGAATCATCTGCTGGACAAAGAGGAGCAAAAGCTCTTGATGAATCAATTTTATCGCGACGAATTAAATCTACTTCAATTTCTTTAAGTTCACAAGAAATACCTTTTTCAATATTTTCTTTATACCGACGTCTAGCTCTCTCTTCAACAGATGCAATTTGGAATATTTTAACATCTGCATTAGGAAGAACATATGTTCCAATATCTCTACCATCCATCACTACTGATACAGACTCCGCCATTTCTCGTTGTATTTTTACTAACGCTAAACGAACATCCTTATATGAAGCTACATAAGAAACATTGCTTGAAACAATCGTCTCTCTTATTTGTCGAGTCACATTTTCACCACAACAAACAACAGTTCCATCCGCTTTTAATTCAATAGTTACTTCATTCATCAATTTACAAACTTCTTCTTCATTTGTACAATCAATTCCTTTTTTTAAAGCATACCAAGTAACTGAACGATACATTGCACCTGTATCGATATAAACAAAATTTAATCTTTTAGCAACCAACTTGGCAATTGTAGATTTTCCTGCTGCTGCTGGACCATCGATAGCAATTTTAATGTTTTTCATAAAACTTCCCACCCTTTTAAAACTATAGCGATAAAATAATTCCTAAAAAAATTAAGACAATAAGCAATATAATTAAAACAGTAATAATCAATTTACTTTTACTAACTTCATCTAATTTCTTCTCTGTTTTCCTTTTATAGGATACTTGACTCAAGGTAATATTTCCATCTTTTTTTAAATGTTTTCCTTTTGACTTTGCAATTGGCAAATCGCCATCATCAGAATAAAGAATGTCATAACGATATCTTTTATATTTTTCAACTCGATATTTCATGTTCATGCTCCCTTCTAAATCCGCACAAAAGCATTTTTAAATTTATAATTAAAATTATAAATAAAAAAGCAATTTCTTTTTCAATAACATTTTAATAAATCGCAAATCATTTTACTAGTATTCAATATTATTTCCTTTAACTTCTTGATAAATCCGATAAATTTCTTGAAGCAAATAAAAATTTGTAAATGATTGGTTATAAATAATATTTGTCTCTCTAACAACACTTAAGTTTTCAATAGGAAGCGCAATTAATTGTTTTTTCTTTATTTCATGATAACAAGCACTACGCGCTAAAATAGAAACCCCAAGATTTTTACGTACTAAATCTTTTATAGTAGCGATATTATCAACTTCCAAAATTATATTAAAATCATCCGTTGTTTCATTCATTGTCATTAATGCAGAAAGAAATTTTTTTCTTGTATCTGAACTTGGAAGTCTTAAAATCATTTTTTCTTTTTTTAAATCATTTATTGTAATAATTGATTGTTTTGATAAATGATTATTATTAGATAAAATACAAACCAAATAGTCCGTGTCTAATAATAATGATTTATATTTGGTTGGATTGGCTTTTTCTTCAATTATTGCTAAATCAATTTCAAAATTATCTAATTTATTATAAAGATTTTTTATGGTATCAGTAATAACTGTAATGTTTAATTTATCTATAAGTGTACTACATTTAGCTAAAACTTCCATCATTATATTGCTCTCAGATGTATGAGTAATACCAATTCTAATATTTGTTATATTCTTTTTAGAATCTTTAACTTCCATTTCCAATTTTTCATATAACGCCATAATTTTTTTAGCATAACTAACAACTATTTTACCTTCTTCTGTAAAAATAACCTCATTTTTCTTTCTAATAACAAGTTTATTATTAAATTCATCTTCTAGTAATTTTATATGATGACTTACTGCCGGTTGTGTTAAAGAAAGTTCTTCCGCAACTCGAGTAAAATTTTTTAATTCGCTTAATTTAATTAACGTTAATAATTTATTATCCATAGCAGTTCTCCTTACTATAAAAATAATTTATGGTTATAAATAAAAATATAATTTCTATTTATCTAAATAAAATTATATAATTTATTTACGAAATATTCAATATGAGAGGAGGGACTTTAAGTGTCTATTTACACTTCAATTTATGACAAATTGAATATAACTTCATCGGTAAGTATTACCATTATTTCAATTGCCATAATGTTATTTTCTGGTTTTCTATTAACAAGAGTAACAAAACTATTAAAACTTCCTAATGTTACTGCATATATTGTTGCAGGAATTCTTATAGGTCCTTATGTCCTAGATTTAATTCCAACTACGTTTGTTGAAGGGACAAGCTTTTTAGCGGATATTGCTCTTGCATTTATCGCATTTAGTACTGGCGAATTCTTTAAACTTGATGTTTTAAAGAAAAACGGCGTTAAAGTATTAATTATCACGGTATTTGAAGCATTACTAGCAACTATTGTTGTTTTCTGTGTTTGCTACTTTATTCTAAGATTAGATTTAGCATTCTCAATTGTTTTAGGCGCTCTTGCATCTGCAACCGCTCCAGCATCAACAATGATGACTATTCGTCAAACTAAGGCAAAAGGTGATTTCGTTGATACTTTATTACAAGTAGTAGCGCTCGATGATGTTGTCGGATTAATTGCATTTAGTATCGCTACTTCAATTGCCGCAGCATCCTCTTCTGGAAATGTTGAATTTATGAGTGTTGTTCGTCCTATACTATATAACATTTTAGCTCTAATAATTGGAGGATTATTTGGATACTCAATGAAATTCTTGCTTTCAAAGAAAAGAACAAAGGATAATCGTTTAATTATTTCAATCGCTATGTTATTTACATTCTGTGGATTATGTACATTATTAGATATTTCCTCTTTATTAGGATGTATGTGTATGGGAATGGTTTATATCAATGTTACCAATGATGACAAACTATTCAAACAATTAAACTACTTTTCACCACCTATTTTATTACTATTCTTTGTTAGATCCGGAGTTTCTTTTAACTTGAGCGCCTTATTCTCTTCTTCTTCAATTGGAAGTACTCCAATCATTATTATTGGAATTGTCTACTTCTTAACAAGAATTATCGGTAAATATGGTGGAGCTTACTTAGGTTGCTTAACTACTAAAAAAGATAAAAAAGTTCGTAATTACTTAGGTTTAGCCCTTATTCCTCAAGCTGGAGTCGCAATCGGATTAGCCTCTCTTGGTGCTCGTACTATTGGAGGGGATGCTGGTGCCGCTCTTGAAACAATTATTTTAGCATCTAGTGTTTTATATGAGTTGATTGGTCCTGCTTGTGCTAAATTATCATTGTATCTTTCTAAATCTTATGGAACTGATGCAATTGAAGAAACAGTAATACCTATTGAAGAAAAAATCACTGTCGATGATGAAACAACAATAATTGATGAAATTCAAGAAATTCAAAAAAATATGCCAATGCAAAACCTTGAATATACTTCAGAAGAAGAAGCTGCTTTCCTTGAAGCCGCAGATGAACTTTATTCACAAGGATATAAAAATAACAATAAAAGATAGGAGATAACTAAAAAAATATGATTACTTTACAAAATTTTATCGATCCTTTAGCGGATTTATTAGGTGAATGGGCTACCGAATTAAACGCCTACTCTACAATATTACGTTTATTACTTGCCCTCATATGTGGAGCAATAATTGGTATTGAACGTTCTTCAAAAAGACACTCAGCCGGTTTTAGAACATTTATTCTAGTTACTTTAATGGGATGTTTATCCGCAATTATAGACTCAGCTTTAATCATTAACGGCAATACAAACTTATACTTATTTGCTTCTGCTTCAACATTAGGAACTGTTATCATCAGCGGAAACTCAATTCTTTTCAGTTCAAAGAAGCAAATAAAAGGTTTAACTACTTCTGCAGGATTATGGTTATGTGAAATCTTAGGATTAGTAATTGGTTTAGGTTATTACTCAATCGCAATTGCTCTATGCTTTATTCTCATCATCATTCTTGCAGTATTCCCAAAAGTTGAAAACATCCTAAAAGACAAATCAAATCACTTTGAAATTCACTTGGAATTAAAAGAAAAAAGTAAATTATCAGATTTCTTATATACTTTAAGAAAATTACAACTACGCGTAGATGATATTGAACTCAACAGCGCATATATTGGTTCAGGATTAAGCGTCTATTCTATTTCTATCACCGATGAGAAAAAACAAAAAAGAAATCATAAAGATATAATTAACGCATTATCCACGATTGATTATGTTTATTATATCGATGAAATAAAATAAAAATGCATTATTTAGCCTCCCATTTAAAGGAGGTTTTTTAATGCATTCTTTTTTTCTATATTCTTTCATCACCAATAAAATAAACTGCAACAGTTCCTGGTCCACAATGTGAACCAATAATCGTACCAATATCCCAAATTTTGATTTCATTTTCTAAATGAGGTAATACTGCTACTAATTTATCTTTTAAAGTATTTGCTAATTCAAGGCAATTTGAATGGCTGATCCATAATCTACCATTATAATCTTGGCCATTTTGGATATGTTTTAAAACTTCATCAATCGTTCTTTTAATCGCATTTTTCTTGCCAAATTCTTTTGAATATGAAACAATTTTTCCTTTTTCATCCAAATGCATAATTGGACATGCTTTCATAATAGTTCCAAAAAACGCTGTCATCATAGTCACTCTTCCGCTTCGTTTAAAAAAGCTTAAATCTGTACAAAAGAATTGATGATGAATCTTGTTTTTGTTTTCATTAAGCCATAAAACTACTTCATCGATAGTTTTTCCTTGATTCTTTAAATCAATAGCTTCATCTACAAGTAATCCATATCCTGATGAAGAGCAAAGAGAATCAATGATTTCTATTCTTATCGATGGATATTTTTCTTTTAATATTTCTATCGCTGTAAGGGCATTTAAAGTTGAACATGTCATTCCTGTACCTAATTCAAGATGAATAATATCAGTATTTTCATTATCATGAATTAATTGTCCAAAATAATCTAAATATTGGTCAATTGATATTTGTGATGTATATGACCTTTTTCCTTCTGATAACTGAAAATAGAAATGTTTTAAATCCTCTTTATTTCTCCCCATAATATCTTCATATTTAATTCCATCAATAAAATAATTATAGAATAATATTTTTACACCTTTCTTATTAAAATACTCATAATCTACATCTACAGGAGAACTACAACTAATTAAATAATCTTTCATTTTACATAACCTTCTTTCACTTAATCTAAATATATATTTTTGCCGTTTTTAATCACATAACATGTGTATAACAAATCATTTTTTAACTTACACCAATAAACTATATCTTTTCTATAAAAAAACACCTCATTTCATCACAAACATTTTAAAACATCATTAAAACATATACACTCTATTGACTTTTTTTCTTCTCTACTTTTAAGAAATGAAAAAGTAGAGAACTTTTTTTCTTCTCTACTTTTGAATTTTTCTATTTATTTTTTGCTTTTTTAGGGAATAATTGCCATTTTTCTCTATCAAGACCATATGATCTTTTTAAAAACCACCAAAACAGAATTGCAACTTGTAAAACTCCGGCAATTATAAAAATCAAACTATTTTCCACCAGCATATTAATCAATACCGCTAGCGACCAAACTAAGAATGAGCACGATATTTGTTGCCATAATGATGGCCACCACAAAGTTGTAAAAACAAGCAATACAATAAACGATGCAGATAATCCTCCCATAATCATCGGTAAATAAATCTTACTATATAATATGGAATCAATGAATCCAACAACAAACATTCCAATTGCGGCAACTAAACATGGAATACACATAGCAATTAAAGTAATAAAAAAATGGTTCCATGTGAATAAATCTTTTTTCTTAGTGAAAGAAACTTTCTTTTCATTAAAAGGATATACTATATCATTTATAGTTACTTTAAATATATCCGCGATTAAAAATAAAGTTTCTATATCCGGTGATGCTTCACCACGTTCCCATTTAGAAATTGTTTTATCTGAATAATGCAATAATTCCGCTAATTCGAGTTGAGTCATTCCATCTCTTTTTCTTAAAGATGTAATATTATTCGCGATAATTGCGTATATTTCTTCCTTTTCCATAAATTCATCTCCTAAACAATATTTAATTAATATCTTTATAAACAATAACTATTATAACAAATTATAAGTCATTAAATAACCCTATTTTTTCTTTTAAACTTAATCGATACTAATTTTCACTATTATGAATAATATAGATTATTAAAAAATATTAATAATGATAATACATAAAGTATTATTTCAAATACACGATTGATTTTTAATGAAAACACCGGTATTATATTTAATGAAAACACCGGAAAATTTTTCAATGAAAATACCGGAAAATATTAAAAAATAGAATCAAAAATTGAAAGGAAATCCATTATGGCAAAATATCTAAAAAGGTACATTGAAAAAGAAATCGAAGAAGCTTTATTAACATCAGGTGTCGTCGTTGTTGTTGGACCTAAATTTTGTGGTAAAACCACAACATCAAAGCTATTTGCAAAAAGTTCTTTTTCCCTTAATTCAAAAATTGATATTCAATTTGCAGAATATAACACAAAAAATGTTTTAAAAGGACTTACTCCAAGATTAATAGATGAATGGCAAAACGTTCCTGATTTATGGAATTGTGCAAGAGAATTTGTAGATGAATCAGAAGATAAATTTGGACAATTAATTTTCACCGGTAGTTCTACTCCCGCAAATTTTGATGATATTTATCATTCTGGAGCTGGAAGAATAATTACATTAACCATGAGAACAATGTCGCTATACGAATCATTAGAATCAACTGGTGATATATCTTTAAATGAATTATTTATCGGCAAGAAAACTATATCCGCGATTAATAATGATATTTCCATTGAAGATATTGCTTTCTATATTTGTAGAGGTGGTTGGCCTTTATCTTTAGTTAATAATAAATCACAAGCGTTAAAAATAACTAAAAATTACTATTCAACTTTATTTGAATTTGAAAATAGTAAAAATAAGAAATTTAGAAATAAAAAGAAAGATATTTTTATTATGATTTTAAAAAGTTACGCTAGAAATATTTCTACAGAAGTTAGAAAAACAAAAATAATCGCTGACATCAATTTACATGATAATCGAAATTTAGATTTAGAAACATTTGATTCATATAAAAAAGCGTTAGAGGATCTGTATATTATTAAAGATATTGAAGCGTGGAATCCAAATTTTAGAAGTAAAACGTCTATTATAACCACTCCAACAAGACACTTTGTAGATCCTTCTATCGCTGCAGGAGCTTTAAAACTAAGCCCTAGTGATTTATTAAACGATCCTAAAACACTCGGACTATTTTTTGAAGATTTTGTAATTAAAGAGTTAAGCATTTATGCAAGTTATTTAGGTGGAGAAATTAGACACTACCGCGATGGTAATGGACTAGAATGCGATGCCGTTATGCATTTAGAAAATGGAAAATATGCTTTAATTGAAATAAAACTTGGTGGTGAAAGTTTAATAAACGAAGGTTCATTAAATCTATTATCTTTAAGAAGAAAAATAATTAATGATAAACAACATGAACCAGAATTTATGATGATAATTACCGCAACCGGAAATGCTTATACAACACAAGATGGAATTCACATTGTTCCTATTAATATGCTAAAAGACTAGCTTTCCTAATGCCTACAATACGAAGACTCAGTTGCCCGTGAAATTTAGGAAACAACATTGCTTTTTATAGACTAAGCTTGTATAATAATATCAATCTCTAAACGAGGAGGAAGAAGCAAATGGCAAAAATTAATTTAGATAGAAGTCTTTGCATCGGTTGTGGCGTTTGTAACGCTATCGCACCAGAAGTTTTCTCAATTGGTGATGATGGTCTTGCAGTTTTACTCGTCTCTGAAGCTGATGGTGCTGAAGATGCCGCTGCTAGTTGCCCAGTTGGTGCAATTACTGTTGAATAGTTTATCTAAAGAAATACTCGGTCATTTTAAAAAAACCGAGTTTTTTTTGCTTATTTTTAATTTTTCATTTTTATTAATAATGGACTTATTCTTTTATAAATCAGTAAAGTAACTAAAATAACAGCAATGTCCTTTAATATATTAAATGGAATTATTGCATAAATTATCAAAGTAAAATGAATATCAGTAATATTTGAATTAATACTTTGAATCATTGATAATAACGATTCTTCTGAAATATTAAATAAATATAAATAAAAATCGATCATAAACAATGAATTTCCTAAAGCACTCAATATAATTTGTAAAATAAAGCCAAATACAAATCCAATAATTGCTCCTTTAAAAGTACGATGTTTTTGATAATAAAATGCTGCTGGCAATACAAATGCACAAGAATATAAAAAATCTGATATTTCACCAACGCAAAGCGTTGATGTCATTGGAAGTTTAATAATAGTTCTAACCATTATTACAAAAAAACCTGTCAATGGCCCATAAGCAAATGAAGCAATAAAAATTGGAATTTCATCAAAATGAAACTCTAAAAAATTAGGAAATATCGAAGGAAGCTTAAATTGAAAAATAGGAATACAATATAAAATTGCTGCAAGTGCACCAAAAATACCAATTCTAGCAATTGCCTTAACATTTATTTTTTCTTTTGTTTTCATTTTTTTCACTCCCAAATAAAAAATCCTGTCTCCAGGAATAAAAATAAAAGAAAATACTTCTTCCATCTAGACTATACTATCGCCACTAGAATTTCACTAGTTCAACTTTCGTTCGCGGGGTTTACCGCCGGCAAGGAATTTCACCTAATCCTGAAGCACTATTATTATAAATAATTTATCTTTATTTTCAAGTTTATTCATCGTAAAAAAATCAAAGCTAAAACAATAGCCACGAACATTCCAACCACATCTGCGATTAAACCAGACTTTAAAGCATGTCGCCATTTAGTTATTCCAACAGAGGAAAAATAAAGAGCTAAAACATATAAAGTTGTATCTGTACTTCCTTGAATAGTTGATACCACTTTACAAGATAAGCCATCTGGATCTCCTCTACAAACATTTTCTAAAACCGCGATTGAAGCTGAACCAGAAATCGGTCTAAAAATTAACATTGGAGTAATATCGCTTATAAGATTCATATTTGAAAAAACATTTCCTAATAACACACTTAAGTCATCTAAAATTCCACAATTATCTAATAAAGTAACCGCCAATAACATAGCCAAAACACTAGGAAATACTTCTTTAAACAAATTTAAACCTTCCTTACTCCCGTTAATAAATGCAGAATAAGCATTTTTCTTTTTAATTATCGCTCCTACAATAGCAATAATTACCAATGCTGGAACAAAAAAATATGTTAATTTTATCATTTTTTCTTATTGTTTATCTTTCTAAATACTCTATCTGATATAAGTCCTGCAACACACGCTAAAAGCGTTGATATTATCGCCAAAAAAACAAAATCTGCAGGATTAGATGATCCAGCTTCTTGTCTTATTGAAAGAACACTGACAGGAATTAAAGTTACTCCCCCAGTATTTAAAACTAAAAAAGTAATCATTTCATCGCTAGCAACACCTTCTTTTTCTATAGATAACTCTTTTAATCTTTTCATCGCTTTTAAACCGCTTGGAGTCGCAGCAAATCCTAAACCAAACATATTCGCAGCAATATTTGAAGAAATATAATTCTTCGCTTCTTCATCCTTTAAATTAGGCATTATTAACTTTAACAACGGATTTAATGCTTTTGCAATCCATTTAATAACACCAATTTCTAACATAATATTCATCATACCTGTCCAAAAACAAGCAGAAACTACTAAATTTATACATAAATCAAAGCCTCGTAAAGGCAATGCCAATATTGCACTTGAAAGTTGTTCTATTCTACCTGTAATTATTCCATATCCTAAACAAAGCGCTATGATTCCTATCCAAATTCGATTCATACTGTGACCCTTTCAATTTTTTCAATATAATATGGTCCAAACTCATCTATATTTCCATTTTTATAACATACTTTAAAAGATAAAATTAAACTATTAATATCTAAGCAATAAACTATTAATAATCCTTTAACATCTTCTTTTTTTATCAAAATCCCAAGCTTATAAGAAACATAAAATTTATATTCATCCACTCTATTAATTCCCTTTTCCAAAAATATTAAGTAATAGTAATTATTAAAATAATTTTCATATATATTTTGATGAATATTAAAATCATTTCCACAATCTAGTGTTACAGTAATTAAATCCAAATTATCTTTTGATGCCGTTGTTATTAATGTCCTCCTAGCCTTTGAAGTAAACCCTGTTTTTCCACCAGTACAATACTGATAACGATGCAACAATTTATTTTTATTAGTCCATGTTCCAATATTAGAAATATGATATTTTTTAGTACTATTAATGGCTCTATAAAGTTCATTTTCATTACAATATCTAGCTAAAAGTGCCATATCATATGCACAAGATATATTTCCATCATCATCAATGTCTAAACCATGTGGATTATTAAAAACAGTATTTTTCATTTTTAATTCGCTGGCTTTTTGATTCATTTTACTAACAAAATTACTAATATCGCCATTTCCTAAATAATGCGCAATAGATAATGCAGCGTCATTTCCACTTCTAAGCAATAATCCATATACCAAATCAATTAATGTAATTTGTGTACCTTTTTTTATATAAATAGCACTTCCGATTGCTTTATCTATTTCGTTTCCTATTGTAACTATGTCATATAACTTATAGCTTTCTAAAGCAATAATCGCTGTCATTATTTTCGAAATCGAAGCCACACTTCGCTGTAAATAAATATCTTTGCCTTCTAAAACTTCTCCACTATTTTGTTCCATAACAATATATGAACGCGCGGATATATTTTCTTTTTTTTCATTTTTTATAGGCAAAGAAAATAATAATAAAAAAATCATTAATATTTTCATTATTCTTCACCTCAATCAAAATAATGAAAATTATAATAAAAATAGAACATATTTTATTAATATTTCAAAACAAAAAAAGAATCAATCTTTAAAAGATTTTACTTTCTCTTTTTTCAATCAATTCTTTGTCTAATATTTCTTTTGCTAAAGATAAATATGCTAAACTAGAAGCAGATTTAGGTTTATAAATAGTTATTGGAATTCCTTTTGCCGCAGCTTCCGCTAAATATACATTACGGGGAATTACTGTTTGAAATGTAATTTCCTTAAATAAGCCTCTTACTTCTGAAGAAACTTCAATAGACATTTTATTACGAGCATCAAACATTGTAAAAACAAATCCTTCAATACCTAATGTTGGATTAAAGGTATTTTGAATATTTCTAATTGCGCCTAGCATTTGCGTAATTGCTTCCATTGCAAAATACTCACATTGAACAGGAATTAAAACTTTATTACTCGCCACAAAAGCATTTGTGTTCAATATACCTAATGTTGGAGGACAATCAATAATTACATAATCATATTTATTTTCTAATGAATCTAATGCATTTTTTAATAATAAAGAGGAAGAATAATCTTCTTTATTAACATGATCAATAATTCCCGATAACATTAGATTTGCAGGAGCAATATCTAAGTTTTTCATCGCAGTATGTTTAATAATACGATTTATATCT
>CAZZGL010000016.1:0-22431 GCA_964654155.1 uncultured Staphylococcaceae bacterium
TGGACACACCTGTTCCCATCCCGAACACAGAAGTTAAGCACCGTAGTGGCGAAGGATCTTTAAAAGAGAATAGCAAGCCGCCGGGCTTTTTTTTTACATTTTTTTAAATACAAAATCATTTCTTTTTATATGAAAATTAATGATAAAAAAATATATAAATTAGTCAAAAGTAATTATTTTAATTTTTAAAAAATGCAGTTTTTGCCACTTTTTTAGGCTTTTTTGAAAAAATGTGTAAAAAAATATAAAGTTTTACAAACTAAATTAAATATGATAAAATAGAATACACGGATTTCCGTAATTAGAAGATGGAGGAAAAATCATGACTATTGATAAAAAGACACCTTATGGTGGAATAAATATTTCCATTGATGCAATAAGTGCAGTTGCGGGAGCATCTACATCAGAGTGTTATGGTGTTGTTGGAATTTCCTCTAAAAATTTAGATCACAAAGAAACTTTATCAAAAGAAAATTATGGTAAAGGTGTTATAGTCCGTAAAGGAAAAGAAGGCTATGAAGTTGATTTATATATTATTGTAGCCTATGGTGTGAAGATAACTGAGGTTATTACTGAGGTTCAAAAAAAAGTAAAATACGTCTTAGAAAAAACATTTGATATTAAATTTAGAGCAATTAATGTATATGTACAGAGTATGAAAGTGCTTTAGTACACTTAGGGGGATTTTTAATCATGAAAACAATTAACGGACTTGTTCTGAAACAGATGATTATTTCTGGTGCGAACAACCTATATAATCACTATCCAGAGATAGATTCTTTAAATGTGTTTCCTGTTCCAGATGGTGATACAGGAACAAATATGAATTTAACTATTTCTTCTGGCGCCAAAGAGGTTGCTAATAGAACTGATATAGATGCTTATCCAATCGCTAAAGCCTTTTCTAAAGGTCTTTTAATGGGAGCAAGAGGTAATTCAGGAGTTATTTTGTCGCAAATATTCCGTGGATTTGCTCAAGGATTAGAAGGTATTTCAGTTATTAAGCCAACTGATTTAGCAGCGGCATTTATGAAAGGAAAAGAAGTGGCATATAAAGCGGTAATGAGACCTGTAGAAGGAACAATATTAACCGTTATAAGAGAAGCTGCAGAAGCTCTTTTTGAAAAAGTAAATAATAATATGACTATTGAAAAAGCTTTTGATATTCTTTTAAAAGAAGCATCAGCTTCCTTACTTAGAACTCCTGAACTTTTGCCTGTTTTAAAAGAAGTTGGTGTTGTTGATTCTGGCGGTGCTGGATTATTAAAGATTTTAGAAGGATTTAATAAAGCAATTCATGGTGATGTTGTTGAAAAGAATATGGCCACGATTTTAGATCCAAAAAAAGTTGAAATGGCTGTTGATGAAGAAATTGGTGAATTTAAGTATTGTCTTGAATTTGTTTTATCAATTGGACCAGAGGAGAGTAAAAAAACATTTAATGAAAAGCGCTTTGGTAATATTATTTCTTCTCATGGTAACAGTTTTAAAATGAACTTAGGAAATGATGAAGTTAAAGTTCATGTTCATGTAGCGGCACCTGGCGCTATATTAACATACGCGCAACAATTTGGTGAGTTTGTACAATTGAAAATTGAGAATCTATCGCAAAATCACACTTGTTTATTAGAATTTGATGATGAAGTTGTTGAGGAAGAAGAACTACTAAAAGAATATGCAATAATTGCTGTTAGTGTCGGTTCAGGAATTGATAGATTATTCAAAGAATTAAATGTTGATTATATCGTTAGTGGTGGCCAAACCATGAATCCATCAACTGAAGATTTTGTCGCCGCGATTAATAAGGTCCATGCTAAAAAAGTATTTATTTTACCAAATAATTCGAATATTGTTATGGCTGCGGCTCAAGCGTGTGATGTTATAGATGGAGATATTGAAGCTCAAGTTATTCCTTCAAAATCAATACCTCAAGGATTAGTTGCGTGTATGATGTTTAATCCAGATGCTACATTTAATGAAAATTTTAAAGAGATGAAAAAAGCTTTAAAAACAATTAAAAGTGGACAAGTTACATTTGCGATAAAAGACACAGTTATTGATAATGTTGAAATCACGAAAGATCATTATATGGGAATCTGTGATAAAGTTATCAAATGTTGTGTAGAAAATAAACTAGATGCAGCATATGAGTTAATTAGTTCAATGATAGATGATATGTCTAGTATTATTACAATCCTATATGGGGAAGATGTTTCAAAAGAAGATGCTGAGGAACTTGCAGCAAGAATTGAAAACGAATTTGAAGATGTTGAAATTGATCTTCGTGAAGGTAATCAACCAGTATATTCTTTCATTATTGGCGTAGAATAAATTTAAATAAAGGGATTTTTCCCTTTTTTTATTAACAAAAATTAATAAATAGTTTTATTAAAAAAATTAGGAAAATTAAAAAAAGAGCACTATAAATAATATATAAGGAGTTTTATTTAAAAAAATAAAATGAAAAAATATTTTTTTAAAATTGATTTATAGAAAAAAAGAAGGAGGATGAAATTATGAAACTAACGACTTCCAAAGTATTTCAGGAAGAACTTGAAAGATTAGGCATTAACACATTTGAAGATGTTGTTATGTATTTGCCACGAACTTATATAAATATGAATTTAAGTCGTGAAACTAATTTAGAAGATAAAGAAAAAATTGTGATTCTTGGTAAACTAGTCTCCACTCCAACAATTGTTAAACATGGAAGTCTTACGATAGTTCGTTTTGCCTTTATAACTATCAATAATAATTTTTTTAATATTGTTGCATTTAATCGTCCTTATTTACTTAATCAACTTAAATTAGGAGCTACATATACAATTATGGGTAATTATGATCTAGTTAAAAAATGTATTAATTTAGTTAAAATTGTAAATGGGGAAGTTCAAGAAGAGAATAAACTTCAACCGGTTTATTCTTTACCATCTTCAATTCATAATTACCAAATGATAAAGCTTGTTCAAAAAGCTTTTAATCAACATGTGGAAATAGAAGAGTTTATTCCTAAATGTTTTAAAGAAAAATATCAATTGCTTGAAAAAAAAGAAGCATATAGATTAGTCCATTTTCCATCGGTTAAAAGTGATGTTTATAAAGGATTAAGAACTTTAAAATATGAGGAAAGTTTATTGTTCACTTTGAAAACACAATGGATAAGAAAGCAAAATAAAGCACTTGTTTGGACACGAAAAAAAACTATTTCTTTATCTGCAATTAATGAATTTGTAAAAAATCTACCTTTTAAATTAACTAAAGATCAATTAAATGCTGTTAGAGAAATAATATTAGATATGAATAATCAAACATTGATGTATCGTCTTATGCAAGGAGATGTTGGAACAGGAAAGACACTTGTTTCCGCGATTGCTCTTTATGGAAATTATAATAGAGGAGATCAAGGAGCCTTAATGGCGCCGACAGATGCTTTAGCAAGACAGCATTACCAATATTTTAGTAACCTACTTAAGGATACAAATATTAAAATCGCGTTGCTTGTAGGAGC
The DNA here is from genome assembly GCA_964654155.1 of uncultured Staphylococcaceae bacterium. Lineage (GTDB taxonomy): Bacteria > Bacillota_I > Bacilli_A > RFN20 > CAG-826 > CAG-826. Next base: position 3,509 of record CAZZGL010000016.1, read on the forward strand.
ATTAACTCAAAAAGAGAAAAATCAAATTAAACAAGAATTAAAAGAGAATAAAATAGATTTAATAATTGGTACCCATGCTTTATTTAGTGATGATGTAATTTTTAATTCTTTAGGTTTAGCTGTTATTGATGAACAGCATCGCTTTGGCGTTAATCAAAGAGCAATGTTATCAAATAAAGGAGAACGTGCGGATTTACTTTTAATGTCAGCAACCCCAATTCCAAGAACATTAGCGTTAACAATATATGGTGATTTAGATATTACAACAATTCAAGAATTTCCTTTTAGTAAGCGTAATGTTACGACAAAAGTAGTTTCCAAAGATTCAGAAATAATTAATTATAAAATTGATGAAAGCTTAAAAGAAAATAGGCGAGTATATGTTATTGCTCCATTAATTGAGGAAAAAAATGAAGATGAACATAATTCAGTTTTAACTTTATTTAAAGAATATCAAAATCGTTATCCTAATAAAGTTTCGTTGCTTCATGGTAAAATGACTTATGAAGAGAAAGAAATAGCTTTAGCGGCTTTTAAAGAAGGAAAAACACCTATTTTAATTTCAACAACCGTTGTTGAAGTTGGTATTGATGTTAAGAAAGCGTCATTAATGATTATTTATTCTGCAAATAGATTTGGTCTTGCTTCACTTCATCAACTAAGAGGAAGAATTGGACGTGATTCATATCCATCAACGTGCTTGTTGTTGACCGATAGCGATGATGAAGATGAAATTGAAAAAGTTAAAACTTTGGAACAATCTGAAGATGGCTTCTTTATTGCAGAAGAAGATCTTAAAAGACGAGGTCCAGGTGAATTAATTGGAATTAGACAAAGTGGATTACCAGATTTTAGATATGTTAATTTTATTAGTGATTATAAAATAATTGAAGTTGCTAGAAATGATGCAACGATTATTTTAAGTGATTTAGATAATATTGATTATCAAGAAATATTGTTAAAAATGAAGAAAGATTTAGAGGATAATGATAATCCTTTAAACTAAAAATAGTTAATGAGAAGATAATGATTGTATGTTACAATTATTAGGTAACGAGGGGAGATATTAAATGAAAACAATTGTTGTAGATATGATGGGGTGTGACTTAGGTACTAAGGCAACAGTTCCAGGAGTAATAAATTTTTTAAAGAAGCATAATGATGTAAAAATTATCGCTGTTGGTAGAAAAGAAGAATTAAAAGAGTTAGAAGGGCTATGTGAAATTATCGATACTCCAGATGTTGTTCCAATGGATGCTGGAGCATTTGAAGTTATGAGAATGCGCAAATCATCAATGATTGTGGCAATAAACACAATGATTGAAAGAAATGCGGAAGCAGTAGTATCGGCAGGGTCAACGGGAGGCTTTTTAACTTCTGCAACAATAAAATTAAAATTAATAGAAGGCGTTGAAAGAGCAGCTTTAGTATCACCTTTTCCAACGAAAATAAAGGGTAAAAAAGTTACTATTTTAGACATAGGTGCGAACAATGAAAATACGCCAAAACAATTAGCGCAATTTGCTGTACTTGGTTCAGTATATACTAAAAAGTTATTTGGTGTTGAAAATCCAAAAGTTTATTTATTAAGCAATGGAGTCGAAGAGGAAAAAGGAGCACCAGAAGTTAAGGAAGCGCATCAATTATTAAAGGCAAGTAATTTTCCTGGATTTATGGGAAACATTGAAGCTCGAGAGGCTTTAGATGGCAATGCTGATGTTATTGTAACTGGCGGTTTTGCTGGCAATGTTTTCTTAAAAGGAGTAGAAGGTGTTGCCTCAATGATGTCATCCATGATTAAATCCGCATTTAAGCGAAATTTATTATCAAAAATAGGCTACTTATTTGTTAAAAAAGGCATTAAAGAAATGAAAGAATGCATGGACTATAAATCAGTTGGAGGCGCAATGTTATTAGGTGTTAATGGAGTTGTAGTTAAAGGACATGGTTCTAGTGATGCTTATAGTTTTGGTTGCACTCTTGATCTAGCTTATAGAATGGCAGAGACAGAGATTGTTAAAAATATGAAAGAGGGATTAAAAGAATATGAAGGAAATTAATTCCTTATTAAATGAACTCAAAATAAAAGCAAATGACATTTCTCTTTTTGAAATTGCTTTTACGCATCCTTCATATAACGGAGAAATGAAAACGACTCACCATGATTATGAAAGATTAGAATTTATTGGTGATGGAATCGTTAATTTTGTCGTTGCGGAACTCATTTATCATCATTATCCTTTAAAACAAGAGGGGATGATGTCAAAAATGAGAGCGAGATTAGTATGTACAGAATCTTTATCTAGACATGCAAAAACATTAAAGTTTGGTGATTATGTTTTAGTGGGTTCAGGATTAAAAATGGGAGAGAATACTTCTTCTAATAAAATATTAGAAAATGTATTTGAAGCATTTATGGGTGCTTTATATTTAGATCAAGGCTTCATGAAAGTTAAAGATTTTTTATCAAATATTTTTATTAATGAAATTATTAATTTTGATGAAGATTTGATTACTGATTATAAAACAAGTCTTCAAGAAGAAATGCAAACGGATCGACGTGGAACAGTTCAATATCGAGTTGTTGAAAACTATGGTCCAGCGCACGCTCCAACTTTTGTTGTAGAAGTATATTTTAATGATATATGTTTAGGTAGAGGAGTAGGAACATCGAAAAAAGAGGCTGAACAAAAAGCGGCTAAAGACGCTCTTACTAAAAAGGCGGTGTAACAATGGGATTATTTACTTTTTTAAAAGAGAAAGTTTTAGGAAAATCAAATAAACAAAAAGATAAATATGTTGCTGGAATGAAAAAATCACGCCGTAATTTTGCTGATCGATTAAAAGAATTAACAACAAGATATGTTTCAGTTAATGAAGATTACTTTGACGAATTAGAACAAATATTAATTGAAGCTGATGTAGGTGTTAATTTAGCTTTAGATATTATTGATGCAACAAAAAAAGAATCAAGAATTAAAGAAGTAACAGATCCAAAAGTGATTAATGAATTATTAGTAGATAAAATGTTTATATCTTATGCTAAACAAGGAAGTAATATTGTTAATGAAATCGCTTTTGAAAAAGACGGAGTAACTGTTTTATTGGTCGTAGGTGTTAATGGTGTTGGTAAAACAACCACAATTGCTAAACTTGCAAAAAGATATTTAGATCAAAATAAAAAAGTTATGTTAGCAGCGGCAGATACATTTAGAGCTGGAGCGGTTGAACAATTAAAAGTTTGGGGAGAACGATTAGGTGTTGAAGTTGTAACTGGAAGAGAAAATGGTGATCCTGCTTCTGTTGCTTATGAAGGTGTTAGAAGAGCAAAACAAGAAAAAGTTGATTTATTGATAATTGATACAGCAGGACGCTTGCAAAATAAAGCTAATTTAATGGCGGAACTTTCAAAAATTCGTCGAGTTATTCAAAAAGAATTACCATCAGCGCCTCATGAAGTATTTTTAATTATTGATGCAACAACAGGACAAAATGGAGTTATTCAAGCTAAAGCTTTTGCGGAAGTTACAGGCTTAACAGGAGTAGTTATTACTAAAATGGATGGAACTTCTAAAGGTGGTATTATTTTAGCTATTCGTGATGAAATTGGTGTTCCTGTACGCTTTATTGGTTTAGGTGAAGCAATGGATGATTTAGAAGAATTTGATTTAGATCAATATCTTTATGGCCTTTGTTTAGGGGGCGAAGAATAGTGGATGATCTAGTTAAATTAGAATATATTAATAACTTATTAAGCATTTATGGTGATTTATTAACAGAATCACAAAAAAGCATGATGGAAGATTATTATGTTTATAATCTTTCTTTTGTGGAAATTAGTGAAAATAATAATGTTTCTAGGTCAGCAGTGAGTGATTGCTTAAAAAAAAGTTTACAAAAACTTGAACACTATGAATCAATTCTTCATTTATATGAAAAGAAAAAGGATTTATTAAATATATTAAAGAAAGAAGATTTAACTAAAGAACAATTAATTGAAACTTTAGAAAGGATGATGAACGATGGCATTTGAATCTTTAAGTGATCGTTTTCAGCTGATTTTAAAAAAGCTTAAAGGTCAATCTAAATTAACAGAATCTAATATGGAAGAGATGTTAAAAGAAATTAGAATAGCTCTTCTTGAAGCGGATGTTAATTACAAAGTTGTTAAAGAGTTTGTTGGACAAATAAAAGAAAAAGCATTAGGACAAGATGTTTTTAAAGCACTTTCTCCTTCGCAAATGGTCGTTAAAATAGTTCATGATGAATTAGTGACTCTTTTAGGTTCAGATCAAAGCGAAATTAGATATGCAAAAGGAAGACCTACTATAATTATGCTATGTGGTTTACAAGGTACAGGTAAAACAACAACTGCTGGTAAGCTTTCTTTGTTAATGAAAAATAAATTAAAGAAAAAAGTTCTTCTAGCGGCATGTGATGTTTATCGTCCTGCCGCAATTGATCAATTAGATACAATTGCAAAACAAGTTGGTGTTGATATTGTTAATATGGGTGACAAAGTATCACCAGTTGAAATTGCTAAAGCTGCAAAAGAGAAAGCTTATAAAGAATTTTATGATGTTTTAATTATTGATACCGCAGGTCGTTTACATATTGATGAACAATTGATGGAAGAATTAAATAAAATAGTTCATGAAGTGCATCCTGATGAAGTTTTATTACTCGTTGATGCAATGTCAGGACAAGATGCAGTTAATGTCGCTAATGCGTTTAATGAAAAATTATTATTAACAGGCGCAATTATGTCTAAATTGGATGGAGATGCTCGTGGTGGAGCAGCTCTATCGATTAAACATTTAACAGGAGTTCCAATTAAATTAACTGGTATTGGTGAAAAAATGGAAGATTTAGAGCTTTTCTATCCTGATCGTATGGCGGATCGTATTTTAGGTATGGGCGATGTTATGACCCTTATTGAAAAAGCTCAAGAAAATTTTGATGAAAAAGAGACACGAAAAACTGTTAATAAAATGCTTGATGGTAACTTTACTCTTATTGATATGCTTGAACAAATGAAGCAAATTAAAAAGATGGGTTCATTAGGAGGCTTATTAAAATTAATTCCAGGAATGCCTAAGATTTCTAGTGAAGATCAAGAACGAGCAGAAAAAGAAATGAAAATGGTGGAAACAATCATTAATTCAATGACAGTTGAGGAAAGATTGCATCCAGAAATATTAAAAAACTCTCGTAAAGTTAGAATTGCTCGTGGTTCAGGATTAACAAATGCTGATATTAATCGAATGCTTAAAAAATTTGAACAAATGAAAATGATGATGAAACAAATGAAGCAATTTCAAAAAGGTGGAAAAATGCCTCCTATGGGTGGCGGATTTGGTAAATAATTAAAAAAACGCAGCTATTATAGAGTACTTACTCCATAACACTGCGTTTATTTTTTTAGAAATTTTTTTCCTTTTTCTAAGGCAGATATCTCCCATTTTCCAATAATATCATCTTCTATTTCCTGAAGAAGTTTTAAATCTTGTTTTGATAGTTGATATTTTGAAAATAAATCAGGTCTTCTTTCTTTGGTAATTCTTAGACTTTCTTTTTGTCTCCATTTAGAAATAGCTTCATGATTTCCTGAATAAAGGATATCAGGAATTGTTTGCCCATCATATTCGTAAGGTTCGGTGTATTGAGGGTATTCTAGCAATCCGTTTTCAAAAGATTCTTCTTCTATTGAATCGTGAGTAATCGCACCATCTAAAAGCCTTACAATCGCATCAGAGACCGCTAGAGAGGCAATTTCGCCACCTGTTAAGATATAATCACCGATTGATATTTCCTCATCTACATATTTAGAAATTCGTTCATCTAATCCCTCATAATGACCGCATAAAAGAATAATATGCTCTTCTTTAGATAATTCATGAGCTTTGTTTTGATTAAAAGCTTGACCGCGTGGAGAAAAAAGAAAAACTTTTCCTTTCTCTTGCGCTTTTAAGGCGGAAATTACTGGTTGGCATTTCATAATTAAACCAGCACCACCGCCAATAGGTGCGCTGTCGACACGGCCATATTTATCTAAAGTATAATCTCTTATGTTAACAATATTAAAAGAAACAACATTTTTAGAAATCGCTCTTTTTATAATAGAAGTATTAAGAAAATTATTAAACATTTCAGGAAATAAAGTTAAAATGGTAATTTTCATTTTAATCCCTCCCAATGATAAATAATAATTTTATTCTCTTCTAAATTTACTTCTTTAATAAAAGCTTTTACAAATGGTATTAATATGTCTTTCTCATCGGTTGCAATACGTAAAGTTTGATAAGAAGCGTATTCTTCAATTTTCTTAACTTTTCCTAAAAAATCGCCATTTTCATCATATACGTTAGCGTTCTCTAAATCACAATAGTAATAACTATTTTTAGATAAAACACTATTATCTTTTTCCATTTGTACTAAATAATTAATATACGGCATTAATTCATTTATATCTTTAATTTCATTAAATGTCACCATATCGAAATCTCCGTCGATACGATGGGATTTTATTGTAACTTCAATTCTTTTATTAGTATTTTCATCAAATAAATATACTTTGCTATTTTTTTTATATCTTTGTTTTCTAAAGTGTGTAGAAGAATATATTTTGGCTTCTCCTTTTATTCCGAAAGCTTTTACAATTTTTCCTAGTGTTAAATATTGCATAAATTAATCCCTCATCATTATTATAACAAAAAAAGATAAGGTTAGTCCTCATCTTTTGTAACTTTAAATGATTCAAATTTTAAAACAATACGTTTGTTTTCTTTTTTTCCTGCGATAGACATTACTTCACGTAATGCATCAGCAATGACACCTTTTTTGCCAATTAATCTTGCAGTATCATCAGGATCTGAAAAAACCATTAATAATACTTCTTTAGGATTTTCTGAAGGCATTTGACGAATCATAATTTCTTTGTGGTCGATAATATCATCCACAAGATTATGAATGATTGTCTCGTAATCCATCATTATTCTCCTTTGTTACTTTTCTTTAAATCGGCATATTTAGCCATGATGCCTGCTTTTGAGAATAAAGCACGAACGGTATCGCTTGGATGAGCACCATTACATAACCATTTTAAAGCTAAAGCTTCATCGATTTTTGCGGAATTGTTGACATCGCTTGGATCATAATAACCAATTTGTTCAATGAAACGACCATCGCGTGGATAACGGCTATCTGCGGCAACGATACGATAAGATGGGTCTTTATGACGTCCAGTTCTTGTTAATCTAATTTTTACTGACATAGTTGTAATCTCCTTTTCTGTTTACATGCATAAGTTTACATTAATTAGAAACTAATGTCAAGTATTTTTACTTAACATAAGCAAAAAAAACAAAGAAAAACAAAGAATTGCTGTAAAAAATAAAAAAACGAAAAATAAGGTTTGTTTTTTAAAAAAAATAAAAAAAACATAAAAAAGATTGATTTCAACGCTTGTTTTTGCTAAAATAACTAAGCGTTCAAAGAACGGGATAGGAGATTAGTAAAATGAATAATAATTTAATTAAAGAAATTACCGCTTCTCAATTAAGAAAAGATCTTCCAGATTTCAATTCTGGTGATACAATTCGTGTTAATGTTCGTATTATTGAAAATAATAAACAACGTATCCAAGCTTTCCAAGGAGTTTGCTTAGCACGTCGTGGTAGTGGAGTATCAGAAACTTTCATCGTTCGTAAAGTTTCAAGTGGTGTCGGTGTTGAAAGAACATTCCCACTTCACTCACCATCAATTAGTTCTATTGAAGTTATTAAACGTGGTAAAGTTCGCCGTCATAAGATTTATTATCTTAGAAAATTGTCTGGCAAAGCTGCACGTATTAAAGAAATTCTTTAATTGTATTATTAGGTTCTCTTGGTGAGGACCTTTTAATTTTCACATTTATTCATTATTGTGGTAAACTATATAGAGAAATAGGGTGATGAAATGATTAAAAAGATTCTTAAGATAGTTGTTAATGTTTTACTTGTCGTATCATTTTCATCATACTTTGCTTATAAAACAACAATATGTAGAGTGGTAGTTTCTGGTCCTTCAATGAATCCAACTTTAGAAGACTTAGATTATGGAGTAATGAAAACTTCTTCTAAAACGAAAAAAAATATAAAAAGATTTGACATAATTGTAGCCGACGCAATTGTTGATGGGAAATTAAAAACAGTAATTAAACGGGTGATTGGTCTTCCAAGAGAAAAAATTAGCATTAATCAAGTTACTGGAGAGTTAACTGTCGATGACAAAATAATTGTGCAAGATTTTTTAGACAATTCATATGTTAGAAAAACATGTAATAATAGTCATGGTGTGGCGTGTGGAAAAGAATATCAAATTCCTGAAAATGAATATTATGTTTTAGGAGATAATCGTTCTAATTCAATCGATTCGGAGCACGGACTAGGAAAAATAGAAAAAAAAGCTATAATAGGTGTTTTATGGTATATAGATGCAAAATGTGGTTCCTATGATGAGGAAAATAATGTTTGTAATGATAAAACAAAGACAGAAATCAGATATTTTTTAGGTGGTGAGTAGTATGCAACAAAAAGGAATACATTGGTTTCCTGGACATATGCAGAAGGCATTAAGACAAATAGAAGAAAAAATAAAAATAATTGATGTGATTATTGAAATTGTTGATGCTCGAGCTCCATTAGTAAGCAGAAATGCATATTTACAAACTATTTCATCGAATAAGAAAAGATTGATTATTTTAGCAAAAAGAGATTTAGCGGATGAAAATGAAACAAAAAAATGGATTTCTGTATTAACTAATAACAACCAAATGGCCCTTGCACTTGATTTAACTTCTTCAAAAGCGGATCAAGAAATAAAAAAAGCAATTAAAACATTAGGAAATGATAAATGGGAAAAAGATAAGCGTAGAGGGCTCAAACCACAACCGATAAAAACGATGATAGTTGGTGTTCCTAATGTGGGAAAATCAACATTAATTAATCGATTAGCAAGAAGAAATGCTGCAAGTGTACAAAACACGCCTGGACATACTAAATCTCAACAATGGATTAAAGTAGATCAACTTTTTGAATTACTTGACACTCCAGGGATTTTGCCAACTTATTACGAAAATGATACAGATGCTATTTATTTGGCGTGGATTGGCTCGATAAAAGAAAATATTTTACCACTTTCTGATTTAGCGGATAATTTATTGACGTATTTTAGAAAAAACCACATTTCTGCATTGATAACAAGGTATAAAATTGATATTGAAGAATCATATAGCAACCAAGAAGTATTTGAAAAGATTTCTGAGGCACGGGGATTTATTTCAACAGGACATTTAGATTTAGAAAAGGCAGAAAAAGTATTATTAAAAGAATTCAAAGAAGGTATTTTAGGAAGATATACATTAGAAAAGAGTGATGACAATGCTTAATTATGAACAATGCTATTATGAACAAGGTTATCGTCTTATTGTTGGTTGTGATGAAGCAGGAAGAGGCCCACTTGCGGGCCCTGTTGTCGCTGCGGCATGCATTCTCCCATTCGATTATCAAAATGAATTAATAGATGATTCAAAAAAGCTTTCTGAAAAGAAAAGGAAACAGTTGTTTGAAGAAATACAACTTCACGCAATTGCATGGGGTGTTGGCATGGTCGATGCAGAAACAATTGATAAAATAAATATTTATCAAGCTAGTCGTTTAGCAATGAATTTAGCTATTTCTAATATGCGTCATGATTTTGAATTAATTCTTACTGATGCAATGCCTTTAATAGGATATGAACAACCTGTTATAGACATTATTAAAGGCGATGCGAAAGCAATGTGTATTGCGGCCGCTTCGATTATAGCAAAAGTAACTCGTGATGATTTAATGGATAAATTAGATGAAATGTATCCTCAATATGGTTTTAAAAATCATAAAGGATATGGAACAAAAGAACATTTAGAAGCTTTAGAAAAATTTGGGCCAATTAAAGGTATTCATCGATATACTTATTCGCCGGTAGCAAAGGCAAATGTAAAACAATTATCAATTTTTGATTAGGTTTTTTTAAAATTATCTCGAAATATATATTGAGGTGATTTTTTATGCTTGGAGTATCCGCACGTGAAATATTATTATATTTATCAATAAAATATGAAGGCGAATGGGATTTAATTTGTAAAGCTATTGTTGAACGTGAGTCAATTAATGATGAAGAATTAAAGCAATGTCTTCTTAGTTTTAAAGGTCGTTATATTACAATTTGTGATGAAAATTATCCTTCTAAATTTAATAAAATATACAAACCGCCTTTTGTTTTATATTATTATGGAGACTTATCTTTGATTAATAAGCCTTGTTTAGCGGTAGTTGGTTCTCGAGAATGTAGTGATTATGCAAAACAATCAACATTTAAAATAGTTAAGGAATTAGACAATAAACTCGTTATTATTTCAGGATTAGCAAAAGGAATTGATGCTTCTGCGCATCAGGCCGCTATCGATGTGAACGGAAAAACGATAGCAATACTTGGATCAGGAATAGATTATTGTTATCCATTAGAAAATAAAGGTATATATGATGAAATTAAGAAGAATCATTTATTAATAAGTGAATATCCTTTTAATAGTCCTCCTAAGAAACATCATTTTCCATATCGAAATCGATTAATTGGGGCTCTAGGAGATTCGTTGTTAATTGTTGAAGCTAAAGAATCTTCTTCAGGGACATATCATACATTACGCGCGGCATTAGAACTAGGAAAAGATGTATATTGTCTTCCTAGTCCGTTTTTAGGTAACTCTTTAACTAATAGGTTAATTCAAGAAGGTGCGCTTCTTGTAGAAAGTGGCAAAGACATTTTAAATGATATGAAAATTTCATAATTTTTATTTAATTTATTTAAATAAATATATATAAGGGAAAAATCTTTTATTGACATATGAAAAAATAGGCATAATAATTCTAAATTAGAAAGGGAGCAAAATTATGAAACTTGTTATTGTTGAGTCACCGGCTAAATGCCACACGATTGGAAGATATTTAGGATCTGATTATAAGGTTATGGCCTCTTATGGACATATTCGTGATTTAGCAACCACTGGGAAAGGTGGATTGGGTGTTGATATTGAGCATGGGTTTGCTCCTAATTATAAAGAAGATAAAGATAAGAAAAAAATTATTAGTGATTTAGAAAAAGAAGCTCGTAAAGCTAGTGAAGTTATTCTTGCAACCGACCCTGATAGAGAAGGTGAGGCAATTGCGTGGCATCTTGCGGAGATTTTGCATCTTCCAATAGAAACAACAAAACGTTTAGAATTCCACGAGATAACTAGAACAGCCATTCAAGAAGCTTTAGATAATCCTCGCACTATTAATATGGATTTAGTTGAATCTCAAGAATGCCGTCGTATTTTAGATCGTATTATGGGATTTAAACTTACAGGATTATTAAAAAAGAAAATTAAAACTGAATCTGCAGGAAGAGTTCAATCTGCGGCTTTAAAATTAATTGTTGATCACGAAAAGAAAATAGAAGAATTTGTTCCAGAAGAATATTGGACTATTCAATCTAAAATTAGAGTTAAGAAAAAAGAATTAACTATAACATTAGAATTAGTGGATGGTCAAAAAGTTAAGATTAGTAATGAGACTGAAGCGGAAGAAATTTTTTCAAGAATTCCAGAATCTTTAACGGTTGTGGAAATACAAAAGAAAATTAAAAAAAGAGAACCTCGTTCTGCGTTCACTACATCAACATTACAACAAGAGGCTTTTAATAAGTTCCGTTTTACAACTAAGAAAACAGCGCTTATTGCTCAAAAATTATATGAAGGTATTAATATTGGAACAGAAACAACAGGTTTGATTACTTATATTAGAACTGATTCTACTCGTTTAGCGCCTCAATTTATTGATAAAGCACGTAAATATATTGGCGAAACCTTTGGTGAGGATTATGTTGGAAAGGTTCATATAGGTAAGAAAAAAGGTCAAGTTCAAGATGCTCATGAAGCAATTCGTCCAACATCTACAAGAAGAACACCAGATAGTATTAAACAATATTTGTCCAAAGATGAATATAATCTATACACTATTATTTATAATCGAGCAATGGCGTCTTTAATGAGTCCGTTTGAATATGAAACGACAACAGTCTTTTTTAAAGGAAATGGACTGACTTTTAAGGTTGAAGGCGATAACACAATATTTGATGGCTATGAAAAGCTTTATCAAAATGCAGAAGAAGAAAAAGAAAAGAAGAACCTTCCATCTATGGAGGAAAATGAATCATATGGTGTTAATGAGTCAATAAAAGAACAACACTTTACTAAAGCACCTTCCCGATATAGTGAGGCTAAATTAGTTAAGATGATGGAAGAATTGGGGATTGGGCGTCCATCTACTTATGCTTCAACAATTGGTATTTTACAAAAAAGAAAATATGTTATAACAGAACAAGGGGCTTTGGTGCCAACTCGTGAAGGAAAAATTGCAGCAGATTATTTAGATACTTTCTTTTTGAGAATCATTAATACAACTTTTACCGCGGAAATGGAAGAAAGATTGGATAATGTGATGAATCATGAAGAGTCAAGACTAAATCTTTTATCAACTTTCTATGATTTCTTTATACCAATTTTTGAACATGCCGAAGAGGGAGAATATAAAATTCCTATTCCAGAAGAAACATTTGGTGAGTGTCCAGAATGCGGTATGCCTTTAGTTAAAAAGACAGGCACTTATGGTGAATTTATTGCGTGTAGTAATTATCCAAAATGTAAATATAAAGTTGTAGAAAAGAAAGAAGCTCCAGTTCCGACGGGGGAAATATGTCCTAAATGTGGACACCATATGGTTTATCGAAAAAATAAAAAAGGTGAACAATTTGAAGCATGCAGTAATTATCCAAAGTGTAAATACATAAAGGGTTCTGCAATAGAGGAAAGCAAAGTTCTTGGAATATGTCCAGAATGTGGCGGAAATCTTATTCTTAAAAAAGGGGTAAGAGGTCGTAGTGCATTTATAGGTTGTTCAAATTATCCTCGTTGTAAACATATTGAAAAATATAAAAAAGGATAAACGGGTTTTATGCCCGTTTTTATGTTACAATTAAGAAATAGCTAAGAATTATTGTGCAAAGCTTTTTAACTTTTTCTTAATACGAGAAAGGCAGGTGAAGTCGAGAATACTCTCGATATAAAAAATGAAAACTATTCATGTTATTGGTGCCGGATTAGCAGGCTCTGAAGCCGCATATTATTTAGCTAATCATGGATTTAATGTTTGTTTATATGAAATGCGTCCTTCAAAGATGACTCCCGCTCATCATACCGCAAATTTTGGTGAACTTGTATGTTCTAATTCATTAAAATCATCTCGATTAGAAAATGCTTGCGGATTATTAAAAGAAGAAATAAAAAATATGGGTTCGTTAATTATGGAAGCGGCTTTAATTGCTAAAGTTCCTTCTGGACAAGCACTTTCTGTTGATCGTGATATTTTTAGTAAGGAGATAACTTTAAGAATTAAAAATCATCCTAATATAAAAATTATTGAAGAAGAAGTAACATCTATTCCTGATGGAGATTATGTTATTGTAGCTACTGGACCATTGACTAGCGATGCGTTAAGCGAAGAAATAAAAAAAATAATTGGAGCAGAAACACTACATTTTTTTGATGCTTGCTCACCAATTGTTGAAAAGGATAGTATCGATTTTACAAAAGCTTATTATAAATCTCGTTATGAAGAAGGTGATGATTCTTATATTAATTGTGCGATGAATAAGGAAGAATATGAATTGTTTTATAAAGAGCTCATATCCGCTCAAATGGTTCCATTGCATGATTTTGACGGCAACTTTTTTGAAGCTTGTATGCCGGTTGAAGCGTTGGCTAAAAGAGGAGAAAAAACATTGCGTTATGGACCATTAAAACCAATGGGACTTAGAAGAACTCCTGAAGATCGTCCTTATGCAGTCGTTCAATTACGACAAGATAATGTTTCTGCAAGTTTATACAATATTGTCGGATTTCAAACTAATTTAACTTATGGTGAACAAAAAAGAGTTTTTTCATTAATTCCTGGTTTAGAAAACGCCAGTTTTGTTAGATATGGGCTGATGCATCGAAATACTTATTTATGCGCACCAAATTGTTTAAATGAAAACTTATCTTTAAAACAAGATCCTCGAATTTTTATTGCGGGTCAATTAAGTGGAGTAGAAGGATATGTTGAAAGTGCAGCTACAGGTTTACTTGCAGCGATTTATGTGTCTTTATTAGCAAATGATAAGAAAATCAAATACATACCTAAAGAAACGATACTTGGAGCATTGGTGTTTTATATTACTCACGCAGAAGTAAAGCATTTTTCTCCGATGAATGCAAATTTTGGAATAATGAATGGAGTTACTAAAAATCGAGAAGAAGTTGCTTCTAGATCGTTAAATGCTTTAAAAGAATGGTGGGAGCATTTATATGACTGAGTTAACAGAAATGTTTTCTTCTTATCTTAGTATGGATAGAAATTATTCTTCTCATACTGTTGATTCTTATTGCCGTGATGTGGAAAAGTTTTTAAAGTTTGTAAATGATTATGAAAAAGATGTTTTAAATATTTCTAGTATAGATATTAGAGATTATCTAACTATCGAAATGATGAATGGTATTTCTAAAAGAACATTGAAAAGAGAGCTTAGTGCATTGAGACATTTTTATGAATATTTGTTAAGTAAAGAGTTTGTTAAGTTTAATCCATTTTTGTCAATTACATCGCCGAAAATAGATAAACGATTGCCTGAATTTCTTTATTATGAAGAAGTTGAAAAACTACTATCGACAAATGCTTTAAGAACGGATACATTGATGGTTAGAGATCAAGCAATATTAGAATTGCTTTATGCTTCGGGAATGCGGGCATTTGAATTATGTTCTCTTAAAACTTTAAACATAGATTTTAAAAACAGAACTTTGAGAATACTTGGTAAAGGAAATAAAGAACGGATAATCCCGTTTTCAGTTACTGCTAAAGAGGCAATGCAAAGATATCAAAAAGAGCTACGGCCAACGCTTTTAATGAAAAATAAAAATGATATTTTGCCAGAAGAATTCTTTTTAAATAATTCGGGAAATAAATTGACTACAAGAGGGTTGGAATATATTTTGAGTACAATTGAAAAGAAAACTGGGGTTTACCTTTCATTGCATCCACATAAATTAAGACATACATTTGCGACTCATTTGTTAGATAATGGCGCAGATCTTCGAGTTATTCAAGAATTAATGGGACATGCATCACTATCATCTACACAAGTATATACACATGTGAGCATGGAAAGAATGCAAAAAACATATTTTAATGCTCATCCTAGAGCCATTCGTAAAGATGATGATTAATATTAAGTTTGAGCTATGTAAAACTGGTGATAGTTATAATGACAAATATAAAATATTTGTTGCAAAAAAGGTGTAAGTTTGTTAATATTATGTAGCTCTATGGATTAATAGAGACAACGCACATCGTGGATTCATTGATCTAGTCTCATGCACATGGGTGCTTTATATGAGGGTCGTGTTCGAAGCGATGGAGGTTAAAAACGAAAAAGGAGGATGTTCTCATGAGTGAAGAACTAGAAACTGTAGTTACTGAAGAAGTGACTAACGATAACAGTGTCATGGAAACTGTTATGCATGATCCAAATGATCCTGTAATTACCATGAAAAAATTATTAGAAGCTGGTGTCCATTTCGGTCATCAAACAAGAAGATGGAACCCAAAAATGGGTAAATTCATTTATGGCGCTCGTAATGGAGTTTATATCATTGATTTACAAAAGACCGCTGCGATGATTGAAGTTGCTTATAAAGCTTTAAAAGAAATCGTCGATAATGGCGGAAAAGTTCTTTTTGTTGGAACTAAAAAACAATGTCAAGATGCAGTTAGAGAAGAAGCCCTTCGTTCAGGCTCATTCTATATTACCGCTCGTTGGTTAGGCGGAACATTAACTAACTTTAAGACTATTCAAAATCGTATTCGTTATTTAAAGAACTTAGAAAAAATGGAAGAAGAAGGAGAATTCGATGCTCTTCCAAAGAAAGAAGTTGCTTTATTACGCAAAGAAAAAGAAAAATTAACTCGTAACTTAGAAGGTATTAAGGAAATGAGAAAAGTTCCTAATGCAGTATTTGTTATCGATCCACGTATTGAACATAACGCAGTTGCAGAAGCTCGTAAATTAGGTATTCCAGTGTTTGGTATCGTTGACACAAACTGTGATCCAGATGAAGTTGATTATGCAATTCCAGCAAATGATGATGCAATTCGTTCAGTTCGTTTAATTTTAGCTGTTATGGCTGATGCAGTTGTTGAGTCTAAAGGTGGACAAACAATTGTTGCATATACTAAAGATGAAGAAGGCGAAGAAGTCACTATGACCGATGCTATTCAAGCTGCTGATAAAGCGGATGCTGAAAAAAGAGCTGCCGCTCAAAAAGAAAGAGAAGAAAGAGAAGGAGAAAGACGTGTAAGACGTCCAAGAAAACCTTCAAATAAAGGCGAAAAAACAGAAAAAACTGAAACCGCTAGTGAAGAAACCACAGCAGTTGCAGAAGTAAAGGAGTAAGATTATGGCCGCACCTACAATGATTGAAGCTATTAAAATTTTAAGAGAACGTACCGGCGCTGGTATGATGGATTGCAAAAAAGCCTTAGAAGCTACTGAATTAGATATTGATAAGGCTTGTGATTGGTTAAGAGAAAAAGGTATTGCTAAAGCCGCAAAAAAGGCTGCTACCCGTATTGCCGCTGAAGGTTTAACTTTTGTTAAAGTTGGTGCTGATGGAAATACTGCAGTTATTTTAGAAATTAACTGTGAAACAGATTTCGTTGCAAAAGGTGATGCTTTTAAAGCATTAGTGGCTCAAGTTGCTGATGTTTTACTTGACAAACAACCAAAATGCATTAATTGTGCTAAAGAAATGACCGCAGATTTATTTACTGATGCTGCTGTTAAAATTGGAGAAAAAATTGATTTCCGTCGTTTTGAAATTTTACATAGAGAAGAAGGACAATCCTTTGGATATTATATCCATATGGGTGGTAAAGTCTCTGCAGTTGTTTTATTAGGTCAAGATAATCCTGAAGTTGCTAAAGATTTATCAATTCATGTTGCTGCAAATAAAGCACTTTATTTATCTAAAGCAGATATTCCTGCAGAAGAATTAGCACGTGAAACTGCTGTTCAAATGGAAATCGTTAAAAATGATCCAAAGCTTGCTGGTAAACCAGAAGCTGCGCTTGCAAAGATTGTCGAAGGAAAAGTTAATAAGACATTTGTTGATTCCGTTTTATCTGAACAACCATACTTAATGGATGAATCATTAACTGTTGGTAAGTATTTAGCACAACATAACTTATCAATTGTTAAGTATGTTCGTTATGGCGTTGGTGAAGGTATTGAAAAACGTCAAGATAATTTTGTTGAAGAAGTTATGAATCAAGCTAAATAAGGACACTCTTTTGAGTGTTCTTTTTTCAAGGAGGACCACTATGATTAAATATAAGCGTGTTCTGCTTAAACTAAGCGGAGAAGCCTTACAAGATAAAAAGAATAATACAATTCTTGATGCTGAGCGATTAAATAATGTTGCTATTGCAATAAAAGCGATGATTGATCAAGGAGTTGAAGTCAGTGTAGTTATTGGTGCTGGTAATATTTGGCGAGGTAAACTTGCTGATAGTATTGGCATTGAAAGAACTACAGCAGATTATATGGGAATGCTTGGTACAATTATTAATTCACTTGCGCTTCAATCAGCTTTAGAAAATATTGGAATTTCATGTCGAGTGTTAAGTTCCATTGAAGTTAGAGCGGTTTGTGAGCCATATATTCGTCGACGAGCAATTAGGCATTTAGAAAAAGGACGTGTTATTGTTTTTGCTGGAGGAACAGGGAATCCATTCTTTACAACAGATACAACAGCTTCGTTACGGGCGATGGAAATAGGTGCAGAAGCGGTTTTAATGGCTAAAAATGGTGTTGATGGTGTATATACTTCCGACCCTAAAACTGATGAAAATGCTAAATTTATTTCCACAATTACATTTAAAGAGGTAATTGCTAAAGAATTAAAAGTTATGGATTTAACTGCTGTATCATTATGCATGCAAAGTGGAATTGAAATAGTTGTCTTTGATATGCAAGACACAGATAATTTTAGAAAAGTTGTTACTGGCGAAAATGTTGGTACAAGAATAATTAAAGGAGAATAAAATAATGGATGAAATTGTATTTGAATGTCAACTTAAAATGGAAAAGACTGTTGAGTCTTTAAAGAATCAATTAGTTACTTTAAGAACAGGAAGAGCATCTGCAGCTGTTTTGAATAATATTGAAATTGATTATTATGGTTCACCAATGCCAATTAATCAAATTGCGTCAATTTCTTCACCTGAGCCACGTCAATTACTTATTAAACCATATGATAAAGGTGATTTAAAATCTATTATTGTGGCAATAAATGCATCTGATTTAGGCATTAATCCTATTAATGATGGCACTTCTGTTAGATTAATTTTTCCATCTTTAACTGAAGATAGACGTCGTGAATTATCAAAAACGGCAAAGAAATATGGTGAAGATGCTAAAGTTGCTATTCGTAATATTCGCCGTGATTTTATGGATGTAATAAAATCAGATAAAGATGTTCCTGAGGATGAACGTCGCCGTTTAGAAGAAAAAATACAAAAAGAAACTGATTCTGCAATTAAAAAAATAGATGAAGTTGTTGCTAATAAAGAAAAAGAAATAATGTCAATATAAAGGGGCTTGTAAGACCCCTTTTCTTTTAAAAATTCTTCTTTAGAAATTGGTACTTATAATGTATAATACCTGTCTTCTGGCGATGAAGAAAAAAATAAGAAAGTTTATTTATAAAT
>CAZZGL010000017.1:0-22217 GCA_964654155.1 uncultured Staphylococcaceae bacterium
CAATGGCGAATACATTTATAACAATTTTTGCAATTACTTTTTTTACTTTCTAAGCAACGCTCCATAATTTATCCTCCTAAAGTTTAGTTTTTTTTGACTAAGTTATTTTTATAATCTTTCTAAAATGTGTTTTGCAAATATATCATTGAAGTTCTCGGTTGTAACTCCAGTGATAATTTCATCATCGACTTTAATTGAAACACCGGCTACGCCACATTTACCTAAGCAGAATGTGGCTTTGAGTGTAACTTTATCTTCTAAATTGTTTTTACTAATTGCATCTTTCATTAATTCTATAATTTCATAGCTTCCTTTTAAATGGCAAGAGGAGCCAACACAAACTAAAATTGTCATTATTAATTACCTTTATATGCCTTTCTTAAAATTTCTTTCATATCTTCAACAAGTGGTAAGCGTGGGTTTGCTGGTGAGCATTGATCTTCATACGCTAAGACCGCCATGGTATCAATTTTTGCATTCCATTCCTCTTCATTAATGCCCATTGCTTCAAAGTTTGGATCTAAGCCAATATCTCTAATTAAAGCAGTGACAGCATTTGCTAATGATTCAACACCTTCAGCAGGTGTTTTAGCTTTTAAGCCAAGGAGTTTGGCAATTTCTTGATATTTTTTATCAGCACAATAGTGGTTATATTTTGGCCAAACTGATAATTTGGTTGGAATTTGTCCGTTGTAACGAATGACATGTGGTAATAACACCGCACATGTATATCCGTGAACTGAATGGAATTCTGCACCGACTTTATGGGCTAATGAGTGAGTCATGCCTAAGAAAGCATTGGCAAATGCCATACCAGCAATGGTTGCGGCATTATGCATTTTCTCACGAGCTTCTAAATCATTCTTTCCATCTTTTACCGCTCTTGGGAGATATTCAAATACCATTTTGATGGCTTGTAATGCTAATCCATCGGTATAATCACTTGCAAGAACTGAAACATAAGCTTCGATTGCGTGTGTTAAGACATCCATACCAGTCATTGCGGTTGGTCTTGGAGGTAAGTTTGTTGTAAACTCAGCATCAACGATTGCGACAGTTGGAGTTAATGAATAGTCAGTAAGTGGATATTTTTTATTGTTTGCTTTATCAGAAATAACGGCAAATGGAGTTACTTCACTTCCGGTTCCTGATGTAGTTGGAATACAAATAAGTTTTGATTTTCTTCCTAATTCAGGATATTTAAAGGCACGTTTACGGATATCCATGAATTTTTGTTTAAGGTCATCGAAATTAACTTCTGGATGTTCGTAGAATAACCACATTCCTTTTGCAGCATCCATTGGTGAACCTCCGCCTAAAGCGATAATTGTATCTGGTCTAAAGGCTTCCATTAAGCGAATACCACGTTTTACTGTTTCAATATCTGGATCTGGTTCAACATCGCAGAATAATTGAACTTGAACTTTATTACGACGTAAATTTAATTGTTCAGTAATTTTATTAACGAATCCAAAGTCAACCATTGAGCGGTCAGTAACAATGAATACTTTGTTAACATCACGGCAGGTTTGTAAATATTGAATAGAATTTCTTTCAAAATAGATTTTACTTGGAACTTTAAACCATTGCATAGTATTTCTTCTTTTACCTACTTTCTTAATATTTAATAAATTAACAGCGCTGACATTTCCACCGATGGAGTTACGACCGTAGCTACCACAACCTAATGTTAATGATGGTAAGAATGAGTTATAGACATTTCCGATACCACCAAATGTAGAAGGTGAGTTCCAGATAATTCTCATAGCTTTAACTTTTTCACCATAAGCATCTGCCATCGCTTGATCTTTACAATGGATTGCGGCACTGTGTCCTAAACCGTTGAAGCAAACCATTTGTTCGGCAAATTTAAATCCTTCTTCAGTATCACTTGATTTTAATACCGCAAGTACTGGTGAAAGTTTTTCTCTTGTAAGAGGTTCTTTTGGTCCGACAAAGTCACATTCAACACAGATGATTGAGGTATCTTCAGGAATTTCAAATCCAGCTTCATGAGCAATCCAATGAGCTGATTTACCAACAACTGCGGAATTTAATTTTGCGGCTTCAACATTTTCTTCATTTGTTGAATAACCAAACATATATTTAGAAAGTTTAATTTTTTCTTCTTTATTAACAAAGTAAGCTTTAAAACGGGTAAATAATTCTTTAGCTTCTTTGTAAACTTCTTTATCGATAATTACCGCTTGTTCTGAAGCACAAATCATACCATTATCGAAAGCTTTTGATAATACGATATCATTGACAGCTTGTTCAACATCAGCGCTTTTATTGATATAAGCTGGGACATTACCAGCACCAACACCCATCGCAGGTTTACCACAACTATAAGCAGCCTTAACCATTGCGTTACCACCAGTAGCTAAAATGGTAGCAACACCTGTATGGCTAATTAATGCGGTTGTGGCGTCCATGGATGGATGTTCAATCCATTGAATACAGTTCTTTGGCGCACCAGCTTTAACTGCAGCTTCGTAAATAATACGAGCGGCTTCTCTTGAACATTTTTGTGCAGAAGGGTGGAAGGCAAAAATAATTGGGTTTCGGGTTTTTAAACAAATTAATGCCTTGAATATAACTGTACTTGTTGGATTGGTAACTGGAGTAATACCAGCAACAACACCTACTGGGTCAGCGATTTCAGTAATACCGGTTACTGGATCTTCAGAAATAACGCCAACGGTTTTTAAATGACGCATATTGTTAACGACATATTCACATGCAAAGAGGTTTTTTGTAGCTTTATCTTCGAAAACACCTCTTTTAGTTTCTTCAATTGCTATTTGTGCTAATGTTCCGTGATGGTCAAGACCAGCAACTGAACATTTGGCAACGATATAATCGATTTGTTCTTGGTCTAATTTTAAAAATTCTTCTAGAGCAACTTGAGCATTAGCTACTAGTTGTTCAACTTCTTCAAACGCTTCAATACTTACAATTTTCTCACTCATTGTTTGATCCTCCTAATTTCTTTTTCAATTTATGAGATAGCACCGCTAAAGAGGATGCTAAATTAACATTTTCAATGACAATATTTTCACTTAATATTAGTCTTTCTGGTGAAAAATTCCATATAGCAAGAATGCCGGCTTTTTCTAAACGCTCAGCAACTTGCTGGGAAACGCTACTTGGAGTAGTTAAGATGGCTAAATGAATATTCAATCGAGTAATTAAGTCTTCTAATTTATCCATAGAAAATACTTGTTTTCCATTAATTGTTTTACCAATTTTATCTTCATCGACATCAAATCCAATTAAAATATTAAGTCCATATTCAGCAAAACCTTCAAAATTCATAAATGCTGTTCCTAAATGTCCGACTCCTACAATAATCGCATCACGGCTATTGTGATATCCTAGAAACGTTTCAATATCATCAATTAATTGATTAATATCTCTTCCTTTGCTAGGAACACCTTTTGATGAGGTTACAAGCTGTAAATCCTTTCGAACCAGTTCTTCTGATAAGTCAAGAGCTTGCGCTATTAAGGGACTTGTAATTGTGGTTGCACCATCATTTCGCATTGATGTTAAGTATTTAAGATACAGTGGATAACGTCTTAACTGCTTAATAGAAATACTTTTTAACACTGCTGTCCTCCTTTCGGTATTTTTTTACCGAAGTCATTTTATAATACCTCTTGCGTATTGTCAATAAGAAAAAATATTTATTCTATAAATATGGAATATTATGGTATTTAGCTGTAGAAATTAGCTTTGTAATAGATTTATTTTGTTGGAAATAAAAACTTGCATAATAAGCTGCAAGTGTTTTAATAGAAAGGTTAAATTATTTTTTATTAAGTTTAGCGAAGTTAATTAGACCATTTTTATAAGTGATCTTAGGCTCTTTATTTATTAAAGGTAGAGCATATTCAATAAAATCATTTGAGATATCGCATTCATCGATAATCCATTCTGTAGGAAAAAATTTAATTTCATTAGCGATTTTATTTAATTCCACTAATTCGTATTTTATTTTATAAGGTGAAGAAGAAATTCTTTTTATTGAAATCATCTTCCCAGTATGACCTTTAATGATTGATTTAACTGCATACATTCCACATTGTTTAGCTTCATTAATATCGGTTAAAGAAGCAATATGAGAAGAGCAGCGTTGAGGTAAACTTAATTCGATGCTTCTAGTAGGTAATTTTAATTTAGAGCTAACTAGATATTCAAGGTATGCACTAGCGCCACCAAGTTGAATATGATTGAATAAATCTTTGCTGTTTTTTAAAGAAAGGTTATTAATTACATAATTTCCGTTTTTATCTTTAATGCCTTCACTAACTGCGATTAAAACATTGTGGTTCTTTTGGTATAATTCATCGATTTTATGCAAAAATTGTTCATAATCAAAAGGAATTTCTGGAAGATATATTAAATCAGGTCCTAATCCATTTATTGAAGCTAGTTTGCTTCCCGCAGTCATCCATCCAGCATCGCGACCCATTATTTCAACGATGGTAACTTTACCGTTTTTATAACAAAGAATATCTTGCTTGATTTCGGAAATGACATTTGCAATATACTTAATTGCGCTTCCATATCCGGGAGTATGATCTGTTATAATTAAATCGTTGTCGATGGTTTTAGGAATACCTATAACATTGCATTCAAAATTATATTTTTTAAAACAAATGTTCATTTTATATGCCGTATCCATTGAATCGTTTCCACCGATAATAAATAGAAACTTAATATCTAATTTTTTAAGTGTTGATAAAATTTTCATATAATCATCGTTTTCAAAATCATCGGATAAATGCTTTCTTGAAGATCCTAGTATTGCTCCAGGAGTATTTAAAAGTAAATCTAAATCCGGTTGATTGCCTAAATTGATAATATTGTTGTCAATAAGTCCTTCAATGCCATTTATAGAACCATAAATATTATTAATACATTCTTCCTTTAAAGCTTGCTTAATAACGCCATATAGAGAAGAATTAATGACTGATGTTGGTCCTCCTGATTGGAGAATTATACAAGAACCTTTCATTTAAGTACCCCCTTAAATCAATTATTAACATTATAAAAAATAATTTATATTTTGTACAATTTATATTTTCTTTGAGTTTTTAATAAACTAAGAATTGTTTATAGTTTTGGTGAAATTATGAATATGATAAGTTAAAGAATGATTGATTGAATTATGAAATTATATTTTCGTAATCTAAAAATTTATTTTCGTAATTCGCTAATTATTTTCGTGATTTAATAATTATTTTCATAAAATATAAAATTATTTTCGTAAATTGTTGATATTTTTCTTATTTTATAGCACAATAAGGTGGAAAGGAAATTGAATAATATATGCAAGCAAAAGAGTTAATAAATTTAATTGAAAGCGTTATTAGTTTAAAAAGTGAAACTAATAACATTGAGTTTAAAAAAGCTAAAAATGGCGTTCCAGAAAATTTATATGATACTTTTTCTAGTTTTTCTAATACAGATGGAGGAATTATAATTTTTGGAATTGATGAAAAAAACAATTATGAAATTTGTGGAATTGATAATCTAGATGTTTTTCAAAAAAAAATCACTGAACAATCTTTGTTGATGGAACCTAAAATTAGACCAATTATTACGATATGTGAATATAAAGGTAAAATCATTGCATCAGCGGAAATTCCAGAATTAGATGTTTTTAATAAACCATGTTATTATTCTGGAAAAGGGAAAATGAAAGGATCATATATACGTGTTGGTGATGCAGATTTATTAATGACAGATTATGAGATTTATAGTTTTGATGCCTTTAAATATAAAACAGAAGATGAATTAAGAATCAAAGAAAGAGTTGAAATGAGCTTACTAAATGATATAGCAATTAATTCATTTTTAGATAAGATTGTATCAATGAAACCTAATTTGATTAATTTAGATAAGGATATGATATTGAAGATGAATGGCATAATTGATAGTAAAAATTATCCAACATTATGTGGAACAATGATTTTTGGTAAATATCCACAAATATTTTCTCCTAATTTAGATATTGTTGCAGTAAGATGTTCCACTAATGAATATGGGATTGAAGATTTTAATGGCATTAGATTTTTAGATAATAAAAGATTAGATGGTACGATAAGTGAAATGCTAAAATTAGCGATTTCTTTTGTTATTAATAATATTAAAAAAGCAACAAAAATTAATGATAAAGGCATTCGAGAGGATGTATTAGAATATCCGATTAAAGCAATAAGAGAAATAATTTTAAATGCTTTGATTCATCGAGATTATAGTATACATACAGAAAATGAGCCAATTAGATTAACTATCTTTGATGATAGGATTGAAATATCAAATCCAGGAGGATTGTATGGAAGATTATCACTTGATGAATTAGGGAAGGTTCATTCTGATATTAGAAATCCTTTTATGGCTTCTATATTAGAAACATTAGAGGTGACAGAAAATAGGTATTCGGGGATTCCAACAATTTATGCAGAAATGAAAAAAGCTGGGCTTATGGAACCTAAATTTGAAAGTATAAGAGGAACTTTTAAAGTTACTTTGTATAATTCAAAAAAAGAAGAAATCATTAATGAAGATTTTGTGTCTAAAATCAAAACATATTGTAGAACGCCTAGAACTAAAGAATCATTAGCGAAGTTTTTTGGATATGATGAAAAACATCCATCTTATTTTATAAATTCGTATGTAAGCCCATTAATTGAACAAGGAATTCTTGCATATACAATTCCTAATAAACCAAGAAGTAAAAATCAAAAAATATTTACTATTGAATAATTTTATATACTTAAAAACACTTTCTTTTTTAGCTACTATTCCATAGTTAATATAATAATTGTTTTATATCGTAATAATGATGAATATTATTCTTGTTGTTTTTAGGATAAAACAATATAATTAAGCAAGAGGAATTGCATTATGAAAAAAACACTTATTTATACTTTATTATTAGGATTATTAATTGGATGTGGAAGCAATAATATAATTACTACTGAACAATTAACCACTAACAACACGACATTTAATAATACGACTGCAAATAATTTAACAACCGAACCATCTAGTACTTTACCAACACCTTCAACAAGTACATTAATACCAACTACTTCTTCTAACAATACATCTTCATCTTCAACAATATTAAAATTAAACACAATTAAAGATATAAAAGAAGAAAGTAAGAAGTTTATTGGCTTAGAAAATGATGTAGGTGTGTATGAATCAGACACTTCTGTATCTGTTAAATTAAAATTATTATCGGTATTGGATGCGGTTACGACAAAAAAAGGATATGGAAATCGGTATAAAATTTTAATGACTGATGGTAGTGATTATATTTATTTAAAAGTTAATAATGAAATTTATACCTATTTAAAGGAATATGTTAGTCAACAAGGAGTCTATCAAGTCACTGGTAAAATTTCTTTATACAATAATGAAGTTGAAATAACAGTGGATGAAAAGGTGCAATATTTAGAAAATGAAAATATTGAAATAGATTATGATTTATTAGCAAAATCATGCACTCTTGAAGAAGCATATCAATTAATAGAGGCATTAAAGTTAAATTGTAAAGGTATCGCTTTTTCAAGAATTGTTAAAGTTGAAGTAAAATGTTTAGCTAAAGATATAAATAATACAAATTTATATTTTGGAAATGGAAATTATATTGTTAATGTTCATGGAGACAATAAAGTAACAAATAAATTTGTTAAAGGTTCTTCATATATTTTGTATGGCGCAATTCAAATGTATAATTATAGACCAAGTTTAGAATATGTTTATTCAATTGGATATGAAGGAGATATTGAATTTGCTGCAGAAACGGCTTCAAATATGACCGCTAAAGATTTTTATAAATATAGTTATGAAGTTGATAAAAACGATACATATCCTCAATATTCTTCGTTTTTTTATCATCCTTATAAGATAACAGGCTATGTTAACTTATATTTAAAAGGTAATAAAGAATATATCGTGTTTGAAGATTTATTTAACGATAATTATTATTCAACTTATCAAAATGCACAATTAGCAAAAGCTGTCTTTTTTGTTAATGAAAATTATGTTGGTTTATCGGATAATGATGCTAGTTATTGTCCTTTATATGAATATTATGAATCTGGTAAAAAACTTGAAATAACAGTTTTTCCATATTTATGGAATACATCAAAATACCCTCAAGTTTATTGTTTTGATTATAAAGAGGTTGAATAGGTAATAAATTAATGAAAAGAGATAAAATATGTATATCCGCAAATGAAGATTTTGGAATACCTATTATTGATCAAATAAAACTTTTTAAAGAAATTGGTTTTGATGGTTTTTTTACAATGTTTAATGATCATGTTTTAGAATATAAAAAACTTGCTGATGAAATTGGATTAATATATCATTCAATACACGCTCCTTTTGAACATATTGATAAAATGTGGAAAGAAAAAAATGAAGGTGCAGGTGTTATAGATGAATTATTGACATGTATTAAGACAGCTAGAAACATTGGCGTTAATACCATTGTGTGTCACGCATATATAGGCTTTGAAGAAAATGATGGCCCAAATGAAATAGGATTAGAAAATTTTAAAATTATAATAGATGAAGCTTTAAATAATAATATTAATATAGCCTTTGAAAATACAGAGGGTGATGAGTATTTAGAGGCTTTATTAAAAAGATTTAAAAACTATAAAAATGTGGGGTTCTGTTTAGATACAGGACATCAAATGTGTTATAACCATAATAAAAATTTGATGAATAAATATGGAAATCAAATAATGTATGTTCACTTAAATGATAATAATGGTGTAAGTGATGTAAATGGAAAAATTACTTGGTTAGATGATTTACATTTAATTCCTTTTGATGGGATTGTTGATTGGGAGAGAGTGATGAGTGATTTGAATCATTATCATTATGAAGATTGTCTTGTTTTAGAAATTAATAAAAAGAGCAAGCCGGGAAGACATGAAAATGATATATATTCAAAAATGCCCTTAAAAGAATATTTATCTTTAGCATATAAAAGAGCAAAAAAACTTGTGGATATAAGAAATAAAAGATTAATTGGATTAAAACAAATTCATTCTTTTGATAGAGAATTATTTCCAATAGAAGTTACAGAACATCAGGAAATTTGGAAAAAATGGTATGTTGAAGAATCACAATATATTCAAAATCTTTTAAAAGATAAAGAAGTTTATAGAATTAGTCATGTTGGTAGTACTTCAATTGATAATATTAAATCAAAACCGATTATTGATATTTTAATAGAAATACCTTTGAAATATCAATTTATAGAAATAGGTAATATTTTGTTAGAAAATGGTTATCAAAAAATGTATGACTTGCCAACAAGATTAATTTTAAATAAGGGTTATACTAACAAAGGATATAAAGAAAAGGTTTTTCATGTTCATATAGTTTATAAAGGAGATAATGATATTTTATATTATCGTGATTATTTAAATGATCATCCTGAAATTGCCAAAGAGTATGAAAAGTTAAAAGTTAGGTTAAGTGAAAAATATCATTATAATCATGATGCTTATACAGAAGCTAAAGGAAATTTTGTTTTTAAATATACAAAAATTGCTAAAGAAATTTATAAAGATAGATATAAGTAATTATATAAATTTATTATTTTTTTGACAAAAGTATGTTTTTGCTTGATACTATTTACGAGAGGAAATAATTATGAGTAATGTTTTAGTGAATATTCTAATAGCGGTTTTATGTCTTTTAATTGGGATATTGTTTTATTTTTTCCCTTTATTTAAGCAAAAAGAAAAGATTGATATTAAAGATTATTTTAACAAACAAAAGAATCGATTATTCATCAGTGTTGTTTTAGTTATCGGCTTTCTTAGTCGTACTTTTTTAGTGGATATTTTTCCAGGTGGATTAAATCAAGATGAAGCAAGCGCGGGTTATGATGCCTTTGCTATTATGAAATATGGAATAGATCGAAATAATATATCATTGCCAGTTCATTTAATCGCGTGGGGAAGTGGACAAAATGCCCTTTATTCTTATTTATGCATACCTTTTATTGCGGGTTTAGGGTTAACTTCAATTTCGATAAGATTACCGATGGGTATTATAGGTTCTATATCTATTTATTTGTTATATCGATTATTGAAAGATTTTTATAATGATAAGGTTGCTTTGGTGGGAATGATTTTTTTAATTATATGTCCATGGCATTTTATGAAAAGTCGTTGGGGATTAGAATCAAATCTATTTCCTGATTTAGTTTTTATGGGTTTTGTTTTATTAATCTATGGGATAAAAAGAAATAAAGCATGGCTAGTATATCTTTCATCTTTTATATTTGGAATATCTTCATATAGTTATGGTACTTCTTATTTCTTTTTGTTCTTTTTCGTAATTGGAGCCTTAATTTATTTATTTGTTAAAAAGAAGATTGATTTAAAAAATGCATTGATTAATTTAGGAATTGTCGCTATTACGGCATTACCAATTATGATGTTCATTTATGTTAATTTATTTGATAAAGAAGGATTTAAATTTTTATGGATGAGTATTCCTAAATTGAATGAAAATCGCTTTAGTGCGGTAACAAATATTTATTCTAATAATTTTATTGAAACTTTTTTTGATAATTTAACAAATGGATTACAGCTTTTATTAAATCAAAATGATGGTTTAATATATAATAATTTACCAAATACAGGTGCGGTATATTTAATCTCATTACCTTTTATGATTTTTGGACTATTTCAAAATAATGAAAATAAAACTATTTCTTCTATTATGAAAATATGGCTTATAGTCGCGGTTTTAATGATGGGAATTGTCTCCGCAAATGTTAACAGAATTAATATTATTTATATTCCTTTAGTGTTTTTTACTATTATGGGAATATGTGAAATTGTTGAGTATAAGTTTGTAATTAAGAAAACTGTATATGCGATGTATTTAACATTTTTTGCTATATTTAATGTTAATTATTTTGGAACTTATTCATCATCAATAAAAGATTCGTTTCAAGAGTCATATTATCAAGCGGTTAAATGTGCTTTATCTATTGAAGGAGTAGAACATTATTATGTAACAAGTCATGTTAATATGGGGTATATATATTTTCTTTTTGAAAGTGAATATAATGTTCATGATTATATAGATAGTGTTAGTTATTTTAATGAAGGTAGCTCTTTTGAAGTTCCTTTGAATTATGATAAGTTTACATTCTATTTGCCAAATACAATTGAAAATAATAATGTTTATATTATTTCTGTATGGGATAATATGGACGATAGTATATCTGGTTTAAATTCGTATGAAGTTACGCGTTTTAAATACTATTATGTTGTTAATACAGTTAATAAATAAAAGGAGATGTGAATTATGAGAAAAAATATTAAACCTAAAGCCTATATCTATCCTCAACCAGTTCTAATTATTGGAACTTATGATGAAAATGGTAATCCAAATGCAATGAATGCCGCTTGGGGAACGGTGTGTGATAGTAATAAAGTATGTCTTTTTATTGGGTCTTCACATAAAACAACAAAAAACTTTTTATTTAATAAAGCGTTTACTTTATCAATCGCTGATGTTGATAATGTTTTAGAAGCAGATTTTGTTGGTGTAGTTTCTGGAAACGATGAGATTAATAAGCTTTTAAAAACAAAATGGAAAATAAAAAAAGGAGAATATGTTAACGCTCCGATAATAGAAAATTTACCTTTAGCAATGGAATGCAAAGTTGTTTCTTATGATGAAGAAGAAGAGTGCTTAATTGGCGAAATTGTAAATGTAAGTATCGAAGAAGATATTTTAACAAATGGAAAAATTGATTTAACAAAATTTAAACCAATCGCGTATGATACTGATAATCATGCTTATTATTCATTAGGAGAAAAAGTTGGAAATGCATTTAAAGATGGATTAAAAATTAAATAGTTTTTGAAAGGAAAAAAGTAAAATGAAAAGTTTTTTTAAAAAAATTGTTTTTACTTATTTTTTATTGATTGTTTTTTGTCTTTTTTCATGTGGAAATGATGAAATTATCACCTGTAATCTTTATGTTAAAAAAGTTGAAAATATAAGTGATAATTTTATAATTGGCATGGATACTTCTTCAGTTATTTCTTTAGAGGAAAGCGGAGTTAAGTATTATGATTTTGATGGAAAAGAAAAAGATGTTTTTAGTATTCTTGCTAATAACGGAATTAATTATATTCGCGTTCGAGTTTGGAATGATCCTTTTAATAAAGATGGTATTGGTTATGGCGGAGGTAATTGCGATATTCAAAATGCTTTAAAGATAGGAAAAAGAGCTACAAAATATGGAATGAAGTTAATTGTTGATTTTCATTATTCTGATTTTTGGGCAGATCCTGGTAAGCAAATGGTTCCAAAAGCGTGGGCTAAATATAACGATATTAATTCAAAAGCGGAGGCTTTATACTCATATACAAAGGAATGTTTAGAACTTTTAAAAAATAATAAAGTTGATGTAGGTATGGTACAAGTTGGAAATGAAACTAATGGGGCAATGTGTGGTGAAACATCGTGGGAAAATATTTGTCAATTAATGAAAAGTGGTTCAAAAGCAATAAGAGAGGTGTATCCATCTTCTTTGGTCACGGTCCATTTCACTAATCCGGAAACAGCGGGGAGTTATAAGTATTATGCTAACAAATTATGTGATGAATATCAGCTTGATTTTGATGTATTTGGGACATCTTATTACCCATATTGGCATGGGACATTAGATAATTTAACTTCAGTGTTAAATGAAGTTGCAGAAAAATATAATAAATCGGTAATGGTATTAGAAAATTCTTACGCTTATACTTTAGAGGATAGTGATTTTCATAGTAATACAATTGGTAATGAAAGTGATAAAGTTGGTAATTATGATTTTTCTTTACAAGGACAAGTCGATGAAGTTGTAGATGTCATTGATGCTGTTTCAAAAATGCATAATGGAATTGGCTATTGCTATTATGAAGGAACATGGATTTCGGTTAATCAAGGAACTTATGAAGAAAATAAAGCTCTTTGGGAAGAATATGGATCAGGTTGGGCAAGTAGTTACGCTTCTGAATATGATCCAAATGATGCCGGTCGTTATTATGGAGGTTGTGCGGTTGAAAATCAAGCTTTCTTTGATAAAAATGGAAATGCTCTAGAATCATTAAAAGCGTTTAAGTTTTTAAAAAAAGGTAATTATATTGAAATAATTTAGGAGGTATTTGGAATGTTGTTAGAATCAAAAAGATTATTTATTAAAGAATTTACTTTAGATATGGCTAAAGATGTTCATATTAATTCGTTAGATGAAGATAATCGAAAATTTGTTCCTGATGAAGTATTTGAAACTGAACAAGATGCTTTTGAAACCTTACAATATTTAATTAGTGTTTATGAATCTAAAGAAGGTCCTTTTGTATATCCGATATTCTTAAAAGATAATACCAATATAGGATATGTTCAATTAATTCCACTAAATGAATTAGAATATGAAATAGGTTATCATATTGCTAAATTATATACTGGGAAAGGATATGCGACTGAAGCTATAAAAACATTTTTAGATTATATAAAGAAGGATAATAGACTCAGTTATGTAATAGGCGTATGTTTAAAAGAAAATATTGCTTCTTGTAAGGTTATGGAAAAAGTTGGATTTATTAAAACTTTTGAAGGAATATCTTATTATCAAGGTCAAAAAAGAATAGTTTGCCGTTATAAGTATAAATTTTAGGGTTTAACAATTTGCTAAATAAACTTAATTTTTTACTAGTAAGTGTTATAAAAAATAGCTATACTAATTAAGAAAAAACGAGGAGAAGTAATTATGAAACCAATTTTAATTATTGTTGCAGGTGGCTCGGCATCAGGAAAAACAACTGTAGTTGATAAAATATATCAAGCTTTAGGTGATGAAGATTTAGTAGTTATTAAACATGATGATTATTATCGAGATCAATCACATTTATCAGTTGAAGAAAGACATTTAACAAATTATGACCATCCTTCATCATTAGAAAATGAACTATTATATAAGGATTTACAAGCATTATTAAATGGTGTATCTATTGAAAAACCAGTTTACAATTTTGTTACTCAAACAAGAGAAGAAAAAAGAGTTCATGTTGATCCTAAACCAATTATTATTTTAGAAGGTATTTTGGCTTTAGAGGATGAAAGAGTAAGAGATCTTGCTGATATAAAAGTTTTTGTTAACTGCGATGATGATTTACGATTTATTCGTCGTTTACAAAGAGATATTGAAGTAAGAGGTAGAACTGTTGAAAGTGTTATTAAGCAATATTTAACTACAGTTAGACCAATGCATCATTTATTTGTTAGACCAACAATTAGATATGCAGATATAATCATTCCAAATGACAATAATCATGTTGTTGGAACTGATATGTTAATTCGTTCTATTAGAGCGCTAATATCAGAACATAGATAGATTTTTAAGAGTGCTAGAAATAGTATTCTTTTTTTTATTTATTTTTTTAATTCAAATTTGTTATGATTTAAATAGGAATTGCAGTTAATTCCAACAAAACAAGGAAGATAAATGTATTTAATATGGAAGTGTTGAAAGGAGTTTTTGTATTATCTATGGATAATGAGAAGTTGTATGAATTAGTTAATGAATACATAGATGGTAACGATACCGCTTTTACCACTTTGTATAATGAGACAAAAAATAAAGTATTTGCAAACATTTATTCGTATGTGAAATCTGAAGTTATCGCTGAAGATATACTATCGGAAACTTATTTAAATTTTATTAGCAATATTTTAAAAGTAAAAAAAGACCAATCAATTCTAGGATTGTTGTATGTCATTAGTAGAAATTTATCGCTTAATTATTTAAAAAGGCATAAAAAAGAAGAACTAATTGAAGATCATAATGTTGTTGCTTCTAATAGTGAAAGCATTAAATCAGGACTTGATTATGAAGATATTATTCTAGTTATGAAGGAAGTTTTAAATGAAGATATGTTTAAAGTAGTTATTATGCGGTTAGTTTCAGAAATGGAATATAGTGAAATTGCCTCTTTATTAAAGAAAAAAGAGACAACGGTTAGATGGATGTATGCTGAAGGGATTAAAAAGGTAAAGGAGGAGTTATATGCTAGACAACATTGAAATGCAAATAAGAAATGCATTTAAATCACATGAAATAAAAATAACTAGTGACGATATTTTAGATAAAGCTGTTGACAAAGCTAAGTTTAAAAGACGTCCTTTATTTAAAGGATTAATTATGGCGATGTCTTCTTTAGTGGTGGTTTCTACAGTTATGGCTATTGTATTAATTCCAAAGAATCATATTTTATCTATTGAAGAAAGAGTTCAACAAAAGTCTTTTATTGCCGATGTATTTAATGCTGTAGAAACATTGATTAATAATGAAGATCCAAGTGTTAAAAAAGTCAAAAAATCAATGAAATATTTAGAAAATAATATTTTAGAAGGAATTGAAGATATTATTAAAGAAACTATTGAAAATGCCTATGAAAATATAAGTCAAACATTTTTATATTCATTAGATAAAATTGAATTTAATTATGATGTTAAAGAAGAAAAAAATACAATAACAATAGCAAAACAAGCTTGTGAATATAATTATGTTTGTGAATTATCAAATTCAGTAAATTATTATTATAATTTATTAGAAGAAGATAATGAACTTCAAGGTATTATAATATCAAAAGACTTAAACATGTATTTAGGCAATTATATTGGAATTAATACGAAATTTAACAATGATGATTATATTTTTGAAAGTAGATTTACTTTATATGCGCTAAATTCAGAGATTTTTTCATATAATGTGCGTGAAAAAGAAGATGGTACTAAAGAATATTCTTATTGTTCGATAATTAATAAAGAGGAATTTTTCAGTTATTCTATTAAAAAAACAAAAACAAAAGTTGAGATTAAATATAAAATATTAGAAGACACAAGTATTGAATTTTCTATTAAAAATGAAACAAATGATGCTTATAAAGTTGATTGTAATATAAAAACGCATTTATCTCTATTTGGTGATTTTGAAACGAGGCTTGAATTTGTTGTTAATTATAAAGATGAATATCAAGGTTATGAACTAAATGAGTGGAAATTTAATTTTTAACCAACAAAATTAAATATCAGATTGTATTAATGTTGTAAAAAATAAACGGAGGAAAAAAATTATGAAATTAAACAAAAAATTATTAGTCTTAACATCTATGCTTTCAATCATTGCTCTTGGAGGTTGCTCTTTAGATAAAGATAGCAGCAGTGATGAAGATAAAAAGCTTGCGTACGCTTCTTCTAGCGCTTTGACTCTTGTCAACACTTCCTTTACAACTTCTAGAGGCAAAGAAGCTAGAAGAGCGTATAATCCAGCAAACGCAATTGAAATTGGAACTGGTGAGTATCAAGATAAAATTTCAGAATTAGTTGCTTCATTTGATGCAATTTTCGATGCAAATAAAAAGGTTGAAGTTGAAGTTAGTGAGGTTACAGGTGGAAAATTCGCTTATACAAGTAATATTGCTATAGGCGCAAACAAGGAATTTACATACACACTCAACTACAATCAAGAAGTTAGTGAAGAAAAAACTGTTCAAAATGGTGAATTAGTGGTTAGTTATGTACCATTAGAATTAGATTTGACTTTAAATTATTCTTCAAGCATTTCTTATGATAATGTTGCAGGCGCAGCACAAATTAACTTTAAACTTTATTTTGATTTAACTAATAAAGAAAGTACATCAACATATATTGAAGTTAATGAAGTAATTGATTCAAAGGAAATGACATCAAATAAGTTCGAATATTCTATAGTTGTTAATGATAAATCAGTCTTTAATTATTCTATTGAAATACCTGTCGCAAATGGAGATAGCTTTATTTTAAAAATGGGAAGCTTAACATTTGAAGTAACAAAGAGTGAAAAGAATGGAAAAACTACTATTACCTTTGCTTCTAAGCTTGGAGATCAAACATTATTCTCATTTTCTTTCCAAAAGAATGAAGATGAAGATGGAAAAATTACATATACAATAGTTATTGATAATAAATAGTTTATAAACGAAATCGACTCTTTAAAATCTGGGATGGTGTTACTATGAAGCATCATCCTTTTTTTGTTATTTATAAGTTGCAATGAAATTATAGAAGGATTTTTAATTTACTTTCCAATATCCTGTTTTATTTGAACCTATTCTTTATATATACCATCTTTGTTTTAAAATAGTGATTATTTTATCTATGGATGTTTTGCTTAAATGACAAGGGATCATAAGTTGTGGCTTTGTAATATTAGGATTATTTCTTATTTCGGTAAGAACTTTAGTTTGAGAATTGCTTAACACTTTTTCACCAGATTTGACTGATAAGATAATAAATAATTAAATTTTGTTTTAAGAAAAAGATGATTCTTTATTAAATAAATTCTTTAACAGTAAATTAATAAATATAGTTTATAATTATTAATTGGGTGGTAATTATGGTAAAACTTATACTTGTCGAAGATGATATTAAATTAAATCATTTAATTAAAACTGTTTTAGAAAGACATAATTATGAAGTCGATGGAGTATATAATCCAACTGAAGCATTAGAGCATATGGAAAAAAATGCTTATAGCATGATTATTTCTGATATTATGATGCCAGAAATTGATGGATTTGAATTTGCGCGTATTATTCGTCAAACAGATAAAGAAATACCAATATTATTCATAACCGCTAAAGATGAATTTGAGGATAAAAAGAAGAGTTATTCTTTAGGCGTAGATGATTATATGGTAAAACCGATAGATATTAATGAGTTAGTTTTACGTGTAGGTGCGCTTCTAAAAAGAGCTAAAATCAATACTGAAAGAAAAATTCAAGTTGGAGATACGATTTTAGATTATGATTCATTAAGTGTTAGTTATGAGGGAAAAGAAATAATTTTACCTTTAAAAGAGTTTAAAATATTATTTAAATTAGTATCATTTCCAAATAGAATCTTTACAAGAAGCCAAATTATGAATGATTGTTGGGGAATATATAGTGAATCGATAGATCGTACAATTGATGTACATATTACTCATATAAGAGAAAAATTGGATAATAATAAAGACTTTTCAATTGTTACTGTTAGGGGATTAGGATATAAGGCGGTTATTAAGAATGAATAAAAAAAAGAAAAGAAAATCATTGTATTTATTTTTGGGTAGTAAATTAGCGTATCGAGTTTTAGTATTGATATTTATTGCTCAAATGGTTTCATTTTTAACAATTTCAATTATTTTATCTTCAATGTTTTTATTTGGAGGTTGGAAGTTTGATGGAGGTCATAGACCAATACCTCCATTATTGATATTGATAATAGGATGCTTAATTGCGTTATTAGTCGGATTTGTATTTTCTTCAAAAATATCTGATAGAATATTAAAACCAATAAGTGATTTAAAAATTGCAGCAGATAAAGTTGCTAAAGGTGATTTTAATGTAACTATTAAATATAATGTTGAAGAAGGAGAAATTGCGGAATTAATAAATAACTTTAATTATATGACTTCAGAATTAAAGAAAAATTCAATGTTAAGAAATGATTTTATTTCTAATGTTTCTCATGAGTTTAAAACGCCTTTAAGTACGATTCAAGGATATGCAACATTACTTCAAGATGAAACTTTGTCTGATGAAGAAAGAAAAAAATATATTGATGTAATTATTCAATCAACAGGTACATTAACAACTTTAGTTAGTGATATTTTAAAAATATCTAAATTAGATAATAATAAAGTTGTAGTAGAAAAAGATAATTATCAATTAGATGAACAATTAAGAGAAGTTATTCTTTCTTTAGAAAATAAATGGAGCGAAAAAGACATTGAATTAGAAATTGAATTAGAGCAAGTCCTGATTAATAGTGATAAATCTTTATTATTTAATGTTTGGAGCAATTTATTAAGTAATGCGATTAAATTTACTCCAAAAGGTGGAAAAATAGCGGTTGATTTAAGAATTGAAGATGGTTATGCACGTGTTTCAATCAAGGATAATGGAGTAGGAATTTCTAAAGAAAACATTCCATATATTTTTGATAAATTCTTTCAAGCTGATCGTTCGCATCATGATGAAGGAAACGGACTAGGATTATCATTAGTTAAAAGAATTTTATCATTATTAAATTCGAAAATAACTGTTGAAAGTGAATTAAATAAAGGGACGGAATTTGTTGTATTAATACCTTTAGAATGGATTTAATATAAAGTTAATATTTTATTAATGATTATTTAAACATTTGTTTTATAAAATATTAATGCTTACGGTAAGTAAGTGTTTTCCTTTTTATAGCGGTATGTGGTAATATATCGTTATACAGGCAATGACTGAAAAAATTCTCCTTTACTTTTTTCAAAAAAACATTATTTTATAGATAGTTTTAAGTCATTGCCTTTTTACTTGAAGAATATATTTAAAAGAAAGAGAGAAAAAATATGCTAGTAAAAGTAAAAATAATTACTGATTCAACATGTGATTTACCTTTAAATTTATTAAAAGAATTAGATGTTGATTTTGTTTCTTTAAAAGTAATTGTTGGAGGAAACACTTATCAAGATATGGTGGAAATCGATCCTTTGAAATTATTTAGTCTTGTTGAAGAAACAGATGAAATGCCTAAAACCTCAGCGGTGACACCTTTAGAATTTGAAGAAGTGTTTTCTTCATATGTTAAAGATGGATATGAAGTGGTTTATATTGGATTAGGTTCAGATTTATCATCCACATATCTTAATGCTTATTCTGTAGCGCAAAAGTATGAAGGAAAAGTTCAAGTTATTGATTCGAAAAATTTAAGTTCTGCGATTGGTTTACAAATTCTTAAATTAGTTGAGCTTAGAGATAGAGGATACTCTGCAAAAGAGATGAAGAAAGCTTTAGAAGATATAACTCCTAAAGTTGAATGTTCTTTTGCGGTTGATACGATGGAATATCTTCATAAAGGAGGAAGATGTTCAGGAATTACTTATTTTGCTGGCAGATTATTAAGAATTCATCCAGTTATAAGAATGACTGAAGGACGCTTAAAAGTTTATAAAACCCCACGAGGAAAAATGTATAAAGCTTTGGATATTATGATTGATGATTTTAAAACTCAATACTTAATGGGGAATGTTGATTTAGGCAAGGTAATGATTACGCATGCATGTACTGAAAAGTATTCTAAATATATTTTTGATAGATTAAGTGAATTTATGGATAAGAAAGCAATATTAATTACGACTGCCGGATGTGTTATATCATCGCATTGCGGTCCAAATTGTATTGGTATTCTTTATATTAAAAAGTGATTCCCCCTATAAAATAGCCACATAGATATGAATTTTGGATTGATCTATGATGGCTATTTTATTTAGAAATGTTGTTATATATTTTTTTGAAGAAATTATATATTTTTTGCTACTTAACTTCTTTATAAGTTTGGACTAATGATGTAAAATAATGTTGTCGTTGGAGATGAATTAAATGAATAAATACATGAGTATGGCGATAAAAGAAGCAAGAAAAGGAATTCAAAAAGGTCATGGTGGTCCTTTTGGTGCGGTTATTGTAAAAGATGGCGAGGTTGTGGGAAAGGGACATAATCAAGTTGTTAAAAATAACGATCCTACTTGTCATGGAGAAATAATGGCAATTCATAAAGCTTGCAAAAAATTAGGAACATTTGATTTATCTGGATGTGAAATTTATACAACAGGCGAGCCTTGTCCAATGTGTTTATCGGCAATTTTATGGGCTAGTATAGATAAAGTGTATTATGGATGTAATATTGATGATACTAAAGAAATAGGTTTTAGAGATTCTGATTTTTATGAATTTCAAAAAGATGATGAAAAAAAGCAATCATTTATTGTTGAATTAGATAAAGAAAGTTGTAAAAAACTTTATGAAGAATATAAAAATATAAAAGATAAAGTTCGTTATTAACGAATATTTAAACAAATTATTATAAAATTTTATTGGTATATTAAGGAGGAAAAAACAATGCCAAGATTTATTTTAAATGAGACTTCATATCATGGTGCAGGAGCATTAGAAAACATTGTTCCTGAAATTAAAGCGAGAGGATTTAAAAAAGCATTACTATGTTCAGATCCTGATTTAATTAAATTTGGAATAACTTCCAAATTAACAAAATTGTTAGATGAAGCTGAATTAGATTATGAAATTTTTTCAGATATTAAAGCAAACCCAACAATTGAAAATGTTAAAGATGGTGTAAAAGCGATGGCGGTTTCTAATGCCGATTATATTATTGCTATAGGTGGAGGATCGACAATTGATACCGCAAAAGCGATTGGTATTATTCATACAAATCCAGAGTTTAGTGATGTTCGTTCATTAGAAGGAGTGGCATCAACCAAATATCCAAGTGCACCAATAATTGCTATTCCTACTACAGCTGGAACTGCTGCAGAAGTAACGATTAATTATGTTATTACTGATGTGGAAAAAGATAGAAAGTTTGTTTGTGTTGATGTTCATGATATTCCAGTTGTCGCTATTGTCGACCCAGATTTAATGGAATCAATGCCAAAAGGATTAACGGCAGCGACAGGAATGGATGCTTTGACTCACGCGATTGAAGGATACATTACAAAAGGGGCTTGGGCAATGTCTGATATGTTTCATTTAGAAGCAATTAGATTGATTTCTAGAAGCTTACGTGGTGCAGTTAACAATACTAAAGAAGGTCGTGAAGGAATGGCTTTAGGTCAATATATTGCAGGAATGGGATTTTCTAATGTTGGTTTAGGTATTGTTCATAGTATGGCTCATCCATTAGGAGCGTTATATAATACTCCTCATGGTGTTGCAAACGCAATTATTTTACCAACAGTTATGGAATATAATGCACCAGCAACTGGAGAAAAATATCGTGAAATTGCTAGAGCGATGGGTGTAGAAGGCGTCGATAATATGAATCAAGAAGAATATCGTAAAGCGGCGATTGATGCGGTTAGAAAATTATCAAAAGATGTCGGTATTCCAGAAAACTTGAAAGATATTGTTAAAGAAGAAGATGTTCTTTTCTTATCTGAATCTGCAATGGCGGATGCTTGCCGCCCAGGAAATCCAAAAGATCCAACTTTAGAAGATATTATTGCTTTATATAAATCTTTGTTATAGTTTAAAAATGATTATAGAAGAGGCTTACTAAGAAATATT
>CAZZGL010000018.1:0-21818 GCA_964654155.1 uncultured Staphylococcaceae bacterium
TGTAGCTTGTTTTAATATCTTCTTTATCATTTTTTATTTTCATGCGTAATTACTATTTTTAAGACACACCGGTAAGTGTTGTCGTAAAATTGCTAGCTCAACAAAAAAAGAGGCTTTCGCCTCTTACCAATTTAAAGTTACGAGCTCATGTTTGATTAATGTTTTTTGGACATCAATTATTCTTTGATTTGAGCTACCTCTAAATCTTAAAGAAATATCTCTTTGAGATTTAATAAATGGTCCATCAATTAAGAAATCAATTTCATGAAGGAATCGATCAAGATTCTCATTTTCTTTTCTTAATTCATCTAGTTGTTCATATGTAAACCCGGTATAAACAATTAATGAAAGTCCATGACCTTGAAGTTTATAGGCAAGTTCTAAACAAGCATCAACTTGATAAAATGGATCTCCTCCAGTAAGTGTGACTCCACTTAATAAAGGATTAGATAAAGCTGATTTAACAATTTTATCAATATCCTCTTCATATCCTCCATCAAAGGAATGAGTTTCTGGATTATGACATCCTAAACAATTATGTTTACATCCTTGAGTGAATACGGCAAGCCTTAAGCCAGGTCCATCAACGATAGAATCGTTAATAATGCCAGATAATCTAATTTTTCCCATATTAAATATCACCTTTAGTCATATGTTTAACTCTTGCTTGTACTTCGGCTCGTTTAGCGTCATTGAATCTATCTAAAGTACCTACTAAATAACCGGTAATACGACGGATTCTTTCAAAATGAATATCGCCTTCTTGACGTCCACAAGATGGACAAACATTATCGATGATACCAGAATATCCACATACAGGGTCACGATCAAGAGGATGGTTGACCGAGCCATATCCAATACCTTCATCATGCATGCAACGAATGATTCTTTCAAAAGCTTCTTCGTTTTTAGCAACATCACCATCAACTTCAACATAGGTGATATGACCTCCATTTGTTAAATAGTTATATGGAGCTTCAAGATGGATTTTATCAAAGATTCCAATTGGATAATAAACAGGAATATGGAAGGAATTGGTATAGAAATCACGATCGGTAACTCCTTCAATAATTCCGTATTTTTTCTTATCAATTTTAACAAAACGTCCTGATAATCCTTCTGCTGGTGTAGCAATAAGGGAAAAGTTTAATTTATATTCTTCTGTATATTTGTCGGTTTTTTCTCGCATATGACCAATAATTTTTAGTCCTAATTCTTGGGCTTCTTTTGATTCACCATGATGTTTACCAATTAACGCTTTTAAGGTTTCCGCTAAACCGATAAAACCAACAGTTAAAGTTCCATGAACTAATACTGGAGCAATTTCATCATCATAATTCAAGGTATCAGAATCAAGCCAGACATTTTGTCCCATTAAGAATGGAAAATTATAAACATGTTTATGACATTGAATATTAAATCTTTCAAGAAGTTGATCTTTAACTAAATCAAGTCTTTCATCTAATATAGTAAAGAATTTATTTAAATCGCCTTTAGATTCAATGGCAATACGTGGGAGATTAATTGAGGTGAATGATAAGTTTCCTCTACCACAGGTAACTTCTTTATTTTTGATAACATTTCCGATAACTCTTGTACGACATCCCATATAAGCTACTTCAGTATTATAATCTCCTTCTTTGTAGTAAGGAATATTCATTGGAGCATCGATAAATGAGAAATTAGGGAATAAACGTCTTCCACTACAACGGATTGCCTTTTTAAATAAATCGTAATTAGGATCACCTTCGTTAAAGTTGATGCCTTCTTTAACTTTGAATATTTGAATTGGAAATATTGGAGTTTCTCCTCTTCCTAATCCGCGCATTGTGGCTTCGAGTAATTGATCAATAGCCATTCGACCTTCTTCACTAGTATCGGTTCCATAGTTAAGTGAAGAAAATGGAACTTGGGCACCAGCGCGTGAATGCATGGTGTTTAAATTATGAATTAAGGCTTCCATTGCTTGTAAAGTATCATCTTTTGTTTCATCGTAGGCACAGGTTAAAACTTTATTAAATAAAGCTTCAAACCAATCGGTATTATATTTTTCATTTAAAACTTCTTTTAATGCTTTTTCAAATTTTTGGTTTCTCATTCTACAAGGAGTGGAAGAACGAATTTCTGCTTCTTCAACTAAATTTATAACATCACTTTTTATTAAAGAAGTATCAAAGATAGAAAATAATTTTAAGATATTAGCAATTAAGTTTTTACGATAACTTTTACGAACCCCTAACGCCATCGCGTAATCAAAATTAGGTACACTTTGACCACCATGTTGGTCATTTTGATTAGCTTGAATAGCAATACACGCTAAAGAGGCATAAGAACGAATACTATTAGGTTCTCTTAAGAAACCATGACCGGTTGAAAAACCATCTTTAAATAATTTAATTAAATCGATTTGACAACATGTCATTGTTAATGTATAAAAATCCAAATCATGAATATGGATATCGCCGTTTTGATGAGCATCAGAAAAACGTTTATTTAAAACATGTGAATTATAGAACATTTTTGCGGATTCAGAACCATATTTAAGCATGGTTCCCATCGCGGTATCACCGTTAATATTCGCGTTTTCACGTTTAACATCATTATCTTTTGAAGCTTTGAATGTAATATCTCTTAAAACTTGCATTAATTGAGTATTTGCTTCACGAATTCTTGTTCTTTCTGCACGATAAAGGATATATGCGCGAGCAACTTCGATTTCGCCTTTTTCTACAAGAGCTTTTTCAATTAAATCTTGAACCTGTTCAACGGTTGGTATTTTACGACCAAATTCCTCATCTAAAGAGGACACAACAAAATCAGTAATTTCTTCAGCTTTTTCAGGTTCATTACGATTTTGTGATCCAAATGCGCGCATAATCGCATCATAAATTTTTCGTTCATCAAAATTAGCCTTACGGCCATCTCTTTTAATAATTTTCTTCATAATTTTACCTTCTTTTTATGTATTTTAATGGTTTTAGGCGACAAAAAAACTAGGCAATGCCCATACACATAACTTGCTTTCACGGGTTATATCTTCTACGTCCAAAACGTATTCACATTATAGCATTTCAAATAGACATTTCAAGCGTTTTTAATAAAATTTATAATGTAAATTTTTTCATAAATTTAACTATATTTTTGAAAGATTTTTCATAGTAGTTTTTTAGTATTTAAAAATACTTAATATCCATCGAAGAAAATTATTTTTTTACTTCATGACAATAACGGCATCTAGGCTCATATGCTTCTGATGCTCCAACAATAATAATAGGATCATCATATTTTGCAGGTTGACCATTTACAATTCTTTGAGTTCTTGTTGCTGGGGCACCACATTTAACACAAATTGCCGTTAACTTTGTAACATCTTCGGCAATAGCTAATAATTCAGGAATGTTTTTAAAAGGTTCTCCTCTAAAATCTCGATCTAATCCTGCACAAATAACTCTAATGCCTTTGGACGCTAAAGAATCGACAATTCTAACTATGCCTTCATCTAAGAATTGAACTTCATCTATAACAATAGCTTCGATATCATCAGTTAAATATTTTTCAATTTCTGAAGAATGTTCAATATTTATTGATTTTGTTTTTAGATGAGAATGAGAAACGATTTCATCATCAGAATATCTATTATCAATTTTAGGTTTAAACACTAATGTTTTTTTCTTTGCGTATTCTAATCTTTTAACTCTTCTAATTAATTCTTCGCTTTTTCCAGCGAACATTGGACCGCAGATGACCTCTATCCATCCTGTACCAGTATATTTTTCCATTTTAACCTCCGTAAAGCATTGGATGTGCTTAAAAATGTTTTGTATTTTTTGCTACCTTTAATATATTAGA
This sequence comes from uncultured Staphylococcaceae bacterium, assembly GCA_964654155.1. Lineage (GTDB taxonomy): Bacteria > Bacillota_I > Bacilli_A > RFN20 > CAG-826 > CAG-826. The sequence goes on from CAZZGL010000018.1 coordinate 3,850, forward strand.
CCAATTTAGATATTTTTTATAAGTATTTTTTATTATTTTTTCATATATTATTGTGAGGTGAATAAATTTTGATTCTATATACTGTAAAAAAGTGATTTTTAATATTGTCCAAAGATATTATATGACTTTATACTCAGCTAATTATTTAAAGAAAATACCTACAAATTTTAAAACTGTAGGTACAACATTAACCTGAATAGATGGTTTGATGCTTATTATGATTTGAATTTATAACAATTAATAGAATTACTATATTTTTAATCTTTACCATATATAATTGTATTTTGCTCATCCATAATAATATTTTTAAATGGAGTATTATCAATAATTCTATTTTCAAGCAATTCATCCATAGAATTACATATATTAAGAATAACGAAATCATTGTCATTAATAATTTGATACACATAAAAAGTATTTTCGTATTCTCGACACAATCTATATTTTTGCTCTTTATATAAAAAATCCATACCACGATTATTTTCAATGTTTTCATTGTAATTTGCAGAATATTCTAAAATAAACTCATTAATATCTTCATAAATATCTCTTTGATAAAGTTGTTTCATATTATTTTACTCCCATTGCTTTCTTTATTTTTTTTGCTAGTTTTAAATTATCAGCAGAAGGCGGAATGCCAAGCTCATTTTTATTATGAATAAGAACTAATTAAAATTTAAACCATAGTCTAAAAAAAGCTAGTTATTTTGTCTAATAATTTTACTATGTTTATACAATTATTATTTGATAACTTTAGCAATTTTCATATTTGACTGAGTATAATTTCTTATTTCAATTATTTTTAATTCGTTGACAATGTATTTATTCATTCATTAATTTTTTCTAAGATTAATAAACAATCCTCATCTGACAAATCTTTAAGTTTTCTAGATAATGCAAAAATAAATTTTCTTTGCTCGTTTGAAACCTGATCTAAATTAATATCTATTTTTGTTGATGAAATTGCTTCTTTTTCTCTTAGCAAATTCCTCCTTTCTTTGTTTAGATTGTAATTTTTCACTATTTTTTCTACAAGGTCACTAGGTATTGGTCTTAATCCGGATTCGATGGCGGATAAATAAGAAATGGAAATATTAAGTTTTTTTGCCATTATTGATATGTTTTCATTCCTTTCAATTCTAAGAATACGAAGTTCCTTTCCGAAATCAGTAATCATATGGCGCCCTCCTGATATTATCTTAAACCAAATTAAAAATATTTGTAACAACTTTGAATAATTATTTCACAAAATTGTAAAAAATGAAGTGAAAATAAATGAATAGCTAAAATTCAAAACATATTTCTAAGATTATTAAGCAAATAGGTTGTAACCAACATTATATACATTTTTACAGTTTATTAATTTAGATATTTTTATAAGTATTTTTTATTATTTTTTCATATATTATTGTGAGGTGAATAAATTTTGATTCTATATACTGTAAAAAAAGGCGATTCATTATATAAAATTGCCACAACTTATAATTCTTCAGTGCAAGAAATTGTCACAACGAATGGATTGAATATTACAACTCCACTCATTGTTGGACAAGGACTAGTAATTCCCCAAGAAAATCAAATATATGTGGTAAAAAAAGGTGATTCTTTATATTCGATTAGTAAAACATATAAAACAACAATTAATAATATTTTAGAACAAAATCCATATATTACTAAGCCATATACTATTTATCCAGGTCAACAAATATTTATACGGAATGATTTAGATAACAAGCCACCTTTATCAGTTAATGGATATGTATTTGCTAATACAAACAAAGATTATTATATTAACAATTCTTCAGATATAACATTCTTAAGCTTTTTTTCTTATGGATTTGATAATGATGGAAATTTAACTTCTTCAAATGATAAAAATATTTTAGATCATGCTAAAGATAAAGATTTTTCAATGATTATGACGGTTACTAACACAAATGAAAATGGCAGTTTCTCCACTTCTCTAGCAAGTGAGTTATTAAATGATAATAATAAAGCACAAAAATTAATAAAACAAATTCATCAAATTCTAGAAAGCAAAGGATATTACGGCGTGAATATTGATTTTGAATATGTTTCGCCAAATGATAAAGAGGCATATATTGTTTTTTTAAATAATCTTAGACAAGAGCTAGATTATGATTATGAATTAAGTGTTGCGGTAGCGCCGAAATATAGTAATTCTCAAGAAGGATTATTATATGAAGCACATGATTATAAGAGAATAGGAGATATTGTAGATAGGGTCGTTATTATGACTTACGAATGGGGTTATACTTATGGTCCTGCGATGGCGGTTGCCCCTATTGATGAAGTTGAAAAAGTAATTCAATATGCCATTACTGAAATTGATCCATTAAAGATTAATTTAGGAATACCGACATATGGATATGATTTTATTGTTCCTTATAAAAAAGGAAACAAAGCCCGTTCCTTAAGCTATGAAGGAGCGTTAGAAACGGCAAGAAAAAAGAATGTATCAATTCATTTTGATGAAAAGACACAATCCCCTTATTTCACTTATTATGAAATAGATAATAAACATGAAGTTCATTTTGAAGACGCACGGAGCATCGGCGCAAAAATCAATTTAGCATTATCCTATGGTTTAGGTGGAATTAGTTTTTGGACATTACGTTCAGCATTTATTCCAATGTGGACTGTAATTAATGAAACAATAGATGTTATTAAACATTAAAAGGGCTTAGAACCCTTTTTTCTTAAGCCTTCGTAAATGTTTTCTTTTTTCTTTATATTCCTTCTTTATTCTTTTTGCAATTGGACCATATGAAAAAATTATATGATGAATGAATTGACGTTCTTCTTTAGGCATCTTCTTTTTCTTTTTCCGCACAGATTTTATATATAGAAAAGGATGTTTGATGACATCAATAACACCAACATTGCCATTTGCCCCAATTAGGGTAAAAAGGCTATCAATGAATCTTTTTCTTTCTTCATCACTAATATTATCCATCCATTCTTTTGAGGCTTTAGCAAATACTTTATAGCGAATAGATTTACTTTCTATAAAACTAAGATGCCCGATATTATTTATTTTCCATGTATAAGCATTGTGTTGAATTATACTTTTACCATAGCATTCTACAACTTCATGGCAATCATTATGATTCATTAATAATCCAACAATCGTATCTTGAGGAACAATTTTTATCATGCGTGATTTAAGTTCGCTATAGGCATCGGTTTTAAACAAGTCATCCGTTTTAAATCCAGGGCCATCATGATTATAAACTTTAATAATTCGTTCACGATTAATAGGAGCGCAATTGAGCACTGAATAATAAGCTAAGTTACCACCTTTAGAATGGCCTCCAACATAGATAGGTCCATGATATATTGAACAAACTTTATTTAAATAATTAACCGCTTCTTCTTGGGCGGGTATTTTTTCTAAACATGATATTTCAAAATCTTCTTTCCAGCCAATTATAGAAGGGTCAGTGCCTTGAAATGTTATATGAGCAAAGCAATCAAAAATAAATGTCGAAGCGCAAAATTGTTTTGAAACTCGTGGGTTAAATTTCTTAACAAAAAAATTGATTTTCATTTTTTTAAACCGCTCTTTTTTTCTAATTAGTTTTAAAAGGCGACGATTTAATTTTGGATCTAATGTTCCTTCACATAGTTTGATTATTAATAAATCTTCATGAATTAAATCTTGAAAGTTAATATAATGATCATTGTCATCTAAAGTTGGAACAAGATTCTCAAAGTTAAGATAGGATAATTGGCACAGAATTAAACTATCTACTTCATTAAATGTCATTTCATCTAATGAACGATTTCCAAACTTTTTCATATAGTAAATCATATTTTTCATTGAATCTTGTCCTCCTTTATTTATTATTTAACAATACAGAATCTATGTTTTTGATTATTTATTCATAATTATCATATTCTGACCACGCTTTTAAGCCGTTTCGTCTTAAAAATGAATCAGTTTTTTCATCGAGATAAAATATTTTTCTCCATAATTTGGCTAGCATTGGTAAAACTATTGTTATTCCCCAACTTATTAAAACGCTATAAGCGTAGTATTTAGCGATATCTCCAACATAATCTAAAGATAATAAATGTAGTCCATAACAGATTAATGCTGGAACAAATAATAGCCACAATAATTCTCTTATTTTAATATTTAATTTAATTATCAATTCGGTAAACCAAAACAACATATTCCTTGTTACGCCGTTACAAGGATGATTGTAGCAATTAGGGCGATGAAAGTAGATTCTTTTATAGCGTCTGATTTTTTCTCTTGTTTCCGCAGTTACATAGCTTCCATGGTCAGTGTAAGTTGTTTCATATCCATTATGTTCAACAACATTTTCGCGACCTCTAGTTTTATATCCAAGGGATTTTAATTCCCATTTAAGCATTTCTGCACCTAAAAGAACATAAGGTATTCCTTTATAATGAATTAATAAATCTTTTTCTCTTATCTTTCTTTTCATATGTATGAGCTCCTTTGCTTATTTAAATTATACATAAATATTATTTTTATGGTTTATTTTTTTATTAAGATGCAAAAATCATATTAGTATATTTATTTACAAAAGGTCGGCATACCGATATAATAACAGTAGTAAAAGAAAGGATGATGTAAATGAACTTACAAGAATATATAAACAGTTTAAATATAACAAAATACCATCTATCACAAATCAGCGGTATTCCTAAAACAACTATAATTGATATTTGTTCTGGAAAAAGCTCTCTTCAAAAATGCTCTGCACGAACGGTGCAGCAACTTGCCAAAGCACTTAATTGTACAATGGAATATATTATGTCTTTGGATACAATAGATGTGGGGTATGATAAAGTAATTGGATTACCTAAAAGTAAAAAGTATCTTGAATGTGATCTGCCACCATATTTGCAATCTTCTTTGGAAAATATGATTGCTTCATGGAAAATCGTTGATGGCGGCAAGATAGACTACCATTGGGATATGAACTGGTGCGAATTAAATGCAGATATAAATTCTGCCGAAGTTGAGCAAGAAATATCGAAAGAACAAGCGTGGTATTTGCGTGAGAAATATTTACGGATGAAACGAGGTGACTAACTGATGATTGATTTTACTAATTTTCCTGTTCGTAATAAGACTTATGCAGGCGCAAACGGCAGTAAAATTTCTATATTGTATAATAATGAATTGTATATGTTGAAATTCCCTGGCGTTCCTGTTATTAATAAGCAAATGAGTTATGCAAATGGGTGTATTTCAGAATATCTTGGATGTCATATTTTTGAAAGCATCGGTATTTTGGTTCAAAACACCTTACTTGGAACTTACACCAAAAACGGAAAGCAGAAAATTGTTGTAGCTTGCAAGGATTTCACTGCAGGCGGTCTTGTTTTGCAAGACTTTGCTTCATTGAAGAACACAATTATTGATTATGCCCACAATGGCTATGGCACGGAACTGAGCGATATTGAAAAAACCTTAGAGGAACAAACCGCTATTGATTCAAAAGTATTGACCGAATGGTTTTGGGATATGTTTATAGTTGATGCTTTAATTGGAAACTGGGATAGACATAATGGTAACTGGGGTTTTCTTTATAATAGTATTACCGATGAAATTTCTCTTGCACCTATTTACGATTGTGGCAGTTGTCTTTTTCCTCAAGCAGATGAGGAAATTATGCAAAAGGTGTTAGAAAATCCTGCTGAGCGTGAAGTGCGTATCTTTGAAAGACCGCTTTCTGGAATAAAGATTAACGGTCAGAAAATTCAATATTTTAAATTTATTTCATCTTTGGAAAATAACGATTGTAATAAGGCGTTAAAGCGTATATTACCTAAGATTGATATGGAAAAGATTTATAAAATCGTAGATGAAACACCTTTTATTTCTGATTTGCAGAAAGAATTTTATAAGACAATACTCCGGGAACGAAAGGAACGAATTTTGGATTTTTCTTATAAAAAACTCTGTAAATATGAAGGTTTAAAAACAAGAAACGGTAAAATATAATAATAATTGAATATCTGCGTTGAGCCGATGGGTAATATCCTATCGACTTTTTTAACTTAGTCTTAAAGTGAAAAGATGATTTTTTGAATAAAAATCTAAAAGAAAATGTGCTCACATTGAAATTTTGGTAAAAGTAATATAAATGAAATCGCTAGAAAAATAAAAATTTAAGCAAGGAACATGAATAAAAACATCATTTAAATTTTTTCTGATTAGTTTTAAAAGTCGACGGTTTAATTTTGGATCTAAAGTTTCTTCACATAATTTGATTATTAATAAATCTTCATTAATTAAATCTTGAAAGTTAATATAATGGTCATTGTCATCTAATGTTGGAACAAGATTCTCAAAGTTAAGATAGGATAATTGGCACAGAATTAAACTATCCACTTCATTAAACATCATTTCATCTAATGAACGATTTTCAAACTTTTTCATATAGTAATTCATATTTTTCATTGAATCTTGTCCCCCATTTTTAAGTGAATAATAATACAGAATCTATGTTTATTCATAATTATCGTATTCTGACCACGCTTTTAGCTGTTTCGTCTTAAAAATGAATCGGCTTTTCATCGAGATAAAATAATTTTCTCCTTGTACTATTTAATTTTCAACACAAGTTTTTTTCGGTAACAACACAAGATATGTTTATTTACAACACAAGAATTCTTTTGGCGCAACACAATTAATTATTTTTAATTGGATTCTTCCTATATTTAGTAAAGGCTTCATAATACTTTCTTTTGAATTTTCTTTGTAGATGCGCAGGTGAAATAATTTTAACTTGTTTTCCAAATCTAAAAAAGTAAAATTCAATTTGGTTATAAGAGCAAGTAAAATAATAGATGTTGTTTTCTTTTTTATAATAAGAAGGTCTATTTAAATAGAAGTTTTGATAGTTCTTTTCGCCTTCGGGAGTTAATTCTAAAATGGTAAGTGATTCTTCATTAATTGGAAATTGTGCTCCATGTTCAATTGTAGCTTCCAGGTTATTAATTTCTATTTTAGAAAATGAAAATGATTCGTTTGTAAGATGAATATCAACAATTTTATAGAGCTTTCTTGAAATTAACATCCGATTTCCTTTTTTAGTATTGATATAGCCAATTATGTAATTATATAACTCCTCTTTAGTTGTTTTTATTTTATATGGCTCAATGATAAGGGTTTCTCCTTTAATGCCAGAAATAATTATTTTCTTTTTTTCTTTAATCGCAGTGGAAATTAATTGAGCATTTTTTTTAAATAGAAATCTTTCTCTTTGCCATTGACTATAAGAACAATAAGAAATTAGCATTTCACGAAAGTATTGAGAAATTGAACGTTCTCTTAAATAATACTTTTCAATGATTTGATATATTTTTTCATTGCTTTTAGAAATAATAAATTGAAGTGAACAATCATAATTTTGATCATTTTTTTTAATTTCAGAAGTGTTTATTAATGAAATTAAATTATCAATATTATTGGTTGCATTATCTTTTAGGATTATGCGAATTCTTTTTTCTAATTCTTCTTCTTGAAGTAAAAAATCTTCATAGTAATTTTCTAATAATTGATTGATAAATTTATTCTTATTAATCGTGCCATTTTCTTTTTTGAATTCAAAGGAATCCATGTCATTACAAATGATTGTGTATATGTCTTTTGGAAGATTGACTTTAACTTTTATATTCATAAAAACACCTTCTTTTTTATTAAGTATACAATAAGTTCATTAAATATGAACAAAAAATATCATATTTTTAAATCAAATAATAAATTAATATATTTAATATATTAAATAAAAAAATATATGAACGATTATTGACTATTTTTGCTAATATTTTTTTTGATATATATTATTTAAAATGATTGTGTTACGAAAGGTGAGGTGGTTAAAATGAATAAAATTAGTATAAATGATATAGCCGGATATGAAAAAGAAAAGGAAGAATTAATAAAGATAATAGAGGTTCTTCAAAATAAAAAAGAATTATTTAATAAAGGTGGGTATATTCCAAAAGGTTTAATTCTTTATGGTCCTCCAGGAAATGGCAAGACTTTATTTGCTAAAGTTTTAGCCTCAAGCACCAATATAAAATTTTATGAATTTGATGCAAGTAAAGAAAATGTTTGTCAAAGATTAAAAAAGCTTTTTAAAATTGCATCAAGAAAAGAACAAGCAATTATCTTTATAGATGAAATCGATCGGCTTATAAAATTAAAATATACTAAAGATACACCAGAAAAAGTAATATCTGTTTTAGCGTCATTGATTGATGGATATTCTACCAAAGCTAGAAATCCAATTTTTGTGATAGGAACAACAAATGATTATGAAAGTATACCAGAAGCAATTATCCGCCCAGGAAGAATAGATAAAAAGATATTTATCGACCGCCCTAATGATAATTCACGAAAAGAAATTATTAAATATTATATTAATCAAACAGAGTGTAAATTTGAAACTAGCATTGAAAAAATAATTAAGCTAACTAATAAGTTTTCTTCTGCAGCAATAAAAACACTTATTAACGAGTGTGTTATAGACTCAGATAATAATAATTATGTGACAAATGAATTATTAGAAAAAAAGGTTAATGAAATATTAAATGAAGATATAGGTGTGGATATTTCTAAACCTGATTCCATTATCACTGCATATGCAGAACTTGGTCGTTTTGTAGTGGCTAGGTCTTTTAAAAATGATGATTATATATTAAATATTAATCAACAAGGTAATTCTAGTGGAAAGATTTTTTCTTCATGTAATTTTTCATTAGATGACGACGATGATTATTATGATTTTGACGATGAAGAAGAATATGAAGAAGAAAGTGAAAATAAGACAGAAGGCGGATTAATTCATTCAAAAAAAGATATTATTGATGCGATTATGATTTCTATGGGCGCGGTTGCTGCGAATATTATGTTTAATCGTGGTCCATATACAATTGATTACTATTATATACAAGAAGCGCGTTTATTAATAAAATCCGCAATTAAATGTGGCTTTTATGGATTAGAATATTGTGCATGTTTTGATGAAAATGGTTTAAATAATGGTTTTGTATCAGAAATAGCAAAGCAAAAATATGAAACCTTGACTGGTGAAATATTAAAAGATGCATACGATAAAGCACGCAGTATTATTAAAAATAAGCGAGAAGTGTTTAAAGTATTGCTTCCAATGTTGATTGCTAAAAAAACAATTGATTCTGAAGAAGCTGAACCTTTAATTAAGGATTATTTTAAAAAGATGATTAAAAAGAAAGATGATTCTATATAGAAATATTATTTAAAAATGAGTGACTTAAATTGATTAAGTCGCCATTTTTAAATTTACATGTATTTTTTATAAAAAAGGAATTCTGTTATAAAAGTACTTTTAATTATTAATAGTAATTGCTATTATTTTATTGAGGTTTTGCGTATGGACAATATAGTAAAAACATTAATAAAAGGCATTAATCATAAGCAATGGATAGAAATTGAATACGATAATCCTGAAGGAAATACGAGATATTGGATAGGCATAAGAGATTATTTTTATAAAAAGAAATGCGATTCTGCACAGCTTATTTTAATGGTAGACATATTTAATCCTACTTTAGAAGAAGGGTATATAAAAAATTCTTACATATATTTTAGTAAAATATTATCAGCGCAAGTTAAGCCTGAAACTTATTTTAAGCATTCCTTAGATCTTAACAAAAAAATAGAAAATAATCCTGATGATGATTTTTTATCTTATGTGCCAGAAATTAGTGAAAATGTTTTAGATTATTTATACGAATGTAGTATTTTAGATACTTCTCCATATATAAGTAATTACACGCAGATATTAGGTATTGATAATGAGGTGCTTAAAGGTCAATATACTTTATCTTTACAACAATTTAAAAAACTCACAAAGAAATTATCTGTAAATAAAGATAACTATTATATTCTAGATTCTTTAGTTATGAATGAAGTATCGATTCATACTAAAAAAGGATTGTATGTTATTGCTTATCGTCCTTTATTATTTGATGTTGAAAATAAAGTTTTAACTGCATCTACAAGAATTATGATAAATAAACGCTTTGTTTTAAAAGATGAAAGTGGTAAACCTGAAATTGAAATTTCTGCTTATCATTATTTAAATGAAGAAGATTATTATTTGCTAGATGATATTAATGTAACGATTGATGAACTTAAAAATGCGCTTGAAAAAAATGTTGAAGGTTCAAAAATAGATACTTCTCCACATATTCTTTCTCTTGCTCATCATTCTGTTGCAGGTTTAATTAAAGAGTATCGAGAGATTAATAAAAGAATTAATGATAATAATTTAAATTATCCACTTCTTTCCTTTTTTGGGAGAATTAATACAAAACCAAGAAGAAATATCACTTATCCAATTTCTTTGATAACTCCCGCAAATATTGACCAATTATTTGTTATATATAAAGCACTGAAGTTTCCTGTTACATATGTTCAAGGGCCACCAGGAACAGGTAAAACAAAAACAATCATTAATACCATCATTAGTGCTTTTTTTAACAATAAAACTGTTTTGGTATCAACAAACAATAATGTTCCTTTAGACGGAATCTATGATGGTCTTGTTAATATGGAATATATTAATGGTAAAGGTGTTTCTTATATTATTCCTTTCCCAGTTTTACGATTAGGAAACGATGAAAATATTTTAAAGTCTATTAAAACAATTATAAATTTAGTAAGAATTGCTGAGACTATTAATTCGGATGCTAATGCAATTGATAGAGTTAGATTACGTTATATAAAGAAAAAAGATTCTTTGAATAGACTTATGGAAAAATATGAAGAATATAAAAATTTAAATGAAGTAAAAGAATTGTTAGAAGATAATTCTATTCAAGAAGCTTTCTCTTTAAGAAAAGTTTTATTTGTGGATCCTCAATTAGAGGATATAAAAAGAAAATTAGCTGAGATTGGTAATATTGAAGAAAATCAAGAGGAAATTGATGATTTAATTCAAATTGACAATGATATTTTTATGTATCTTTATTTTGAATCTGCAAATAGAATTAAAGAATTAAAAAAACATAAATATGCCGATTTGATGAATATTGTGTATATTGATGATGACGAGTTGATGCTTAAAGAATTTAAAGCATATATAAGTGATGACGAAAAACTTAAATTATTAATAAAAGTATTTCCAGTTATCTTAACTACAAATATGTCATCGTTAAAAATTGGTAGTTCTAATCCTCATTTTGATTTAACGATTATGGATGAAGCTGGTCAATGTGCTTCTCCATTTGCAATTCCACCTATTGCTAGAGGAAAAAACTTGCTTCTTGTTGGAGACCCTAATCAGCTTAAGCCGGTAGTTCAGCTTGATCAAAGAACAAATGATATTTTAAAAGAAAAGTTTAATATTCCTTCTAGTTATGATTTTTTACAAAATTCAATATTAGATATGTTTTTAAACAACGATACTGTTAATGAAATGATTTTATTGCGTTTACATTATCGATGTGATCCAAAAATAATAAGTTTTAATAATAAAATGTTTTATAACAATCATTTAAAAATAATGACCAAAGGTATTGATAATAATCCATTGGTGTTTATTAATATTCCTCAAGGTACAGAAGTCGAAAAAAGAAATACATGTCTTGAAGAAGTTGATACGGTTATTTCTTATTGCCTTGAACATAAAGACAAATCTATAGGAATCATTACTCCATTTAAAAATCAAAAGCAATTATTAGCTAATGAAATAGAAAATCTTGGATTATCAGAAAGGGTTTCTGTAGGAACAGTTCATGAATTCCAAGGTGATGAGCAGGATGTTGTTATTTTTTCAACAGCAATTAGCAAAAATACTTTACCAGCGACATATAATTGGCTTAAAACAAACAGTGAATTAATTAATGTTGCAACTTCAAGAGCAAAAACAAAATTAATAATGCTTGCAGATCAAAATTATATTGAACAATTTCATTCAGCGTTCAATGGTGATGATTATTTTTATGAATTGTATGAATATATTAAGAAAAAAGGAGCTTATTCTGTTTCTTTTTATAGTAAATTTGGCACTAGGGCAACAGGGCTTAAAACATACAATAGCGAATTAGAAAGAGCGTTTTTAGACAATTTATCACAAGCAATCGAGTGTAATAATGATCGCGAGATGGCATATAGAACTCAAGTGCCAATGAGTGCGGTATTTAATATGACAGAACTAGATGAAAAATATCAGTCTTACTTTTTTAAAAGTAAATTTGATTTTGTGTTATATAGAATAGGAAGCGATAATCCTGTGGCAATTATTGAATTAAATGGTATAGAACATGAAACCGATGCGCTAGTAAAAAAACGCGACGAGATTAAAAGAATAATATGCCATAATCATAATATCAATTTAATTGAAATCAGTAATAGATATGCACGAAGATATGAATATATTAAAGAGAGATTATTAACAACAATATTTAAGCAAAAAAGAAATAAATAAAAATACAGAAAGCGGTTTTTTTTAATAGATTATCGCTTTTTTTATAATTAGAAATATAAAAAATAATCATTATTTTTTAAATGCACATAAATAATAATGAGGAATGATGAAAATGAATAACATTTTTGAAATTGAATATATTAAAAAATTTCCTTTTGTTAAAATTAATAAAAGAAGTTTATTGCAAATTATTATTATTTCATTAGGCGCAGGTGTATTAGGGTTTATTTTAGAGACTTTACTAGTTTATATTTTTGATGGTGTACTAATTGATAGAGGTTTTTTATGTGGACCTTTTGTTCCAATTTATGCTTTAGTTATTTTCTTTTCTCTTTTATATATTAAAGTTAATAAACCATCTTTTTCGTATTTTATAAAGTTATTTTTTATTTTTGCTTTGGGAATAACTTTTATTGAGTTTCTAATTGGTAATTTATTTGAATTACTTATAGGTGTTGAATTATGGAATTATAATGAAGAATTTCCTTTATCTTATAAATATATTAGTTTAACTGTTGCTATTATTTGGGGATTGCTAGCCTCTGTTAGTGTTATTTATTTAATCCCATTTTTGAAGCGAAAATTAGAAAGAATACCTCATCGTCTTTATCCTTCTATAATTATTATTTCTTTATCAATTATTATTTTAGATTTTATAATTACTATTTTAATAATTTTAAAAAATGGATATTATGCTCCTCTTTACAAGATAAATGCATCTATTCAATTAACTTTCTTTATGGTTGGTATTGTTGCATATGTATATGCCTCGATTATTTTAGGCAAATATATTTATCAACATACGCTGGTTTTTAAAAAAACTTTTATGATTTTATATGTATGTAGTCTTTTTATACCGATATTTTCGATAATAGATTATTTAAAAAGATTTGATTTATCGTTTTATTCATTTCTAGCGACAATAGGATTTATAGTATTAGGTATTTATATTTATTTATTGATTACCCTGTTGCTTATATTAATAATTTCTAGAGTTTTAGAATTGTTTATGAAAAGGAAAATAAATAAGAAAATTAATTATGTTTCTTTTTCTTTAATTGTATCCATTATTATTACTATTGTAGGAATATACAATGCTTATAATCCTTATATTTCTTGTTTTAAAATGGGAGAAGGAAATAAAAGTATTAAAATTGCTTGTGTGAGTGATGTTCATTATAAAACAACTGGATATAAGGCAAATTTAACAAGAATGGTTAAGATGATTAATGAGGTTAAACCGGATATAACAGTCTTATTAGGGGATATTATTGACGCAAAAACGGAGGATATAGATAAAGAATATTTTATTGATAATATTAATAATATTAAATCACGATATGGGGTATATGCAGTTATAGGAAATCATGAATTGAATTATAATTCTGTTGATGAAATTAAAAATATCTATAGCTTAACTTCAGTTAGATTGTTATTAGATGAAGTTGTTTCTATTAATAATGAAATTGCCCTTGTAGGAAGAAAAGATAAATCATATGGTGCTAGATTGCCATTATCAAGTTTAATAAATAATATTTCTGTGCCGATAATAGTTTTAGATCATCAACCAACAACTTTTGAAGAAACTATTAGTAATGGTATAAATTACCAATTATCTGGTCACACGCATAATGGTCAAATGTTTCCAATGAATTATATTGTAAAAATATATAATACTTTTGTTGGAAATATTCCTCTTAGCAGTGGTTTTTATGTAAAGAATGGTCATTATTTATTTGTTTCCAAAGGTTATGGCTGTTGGGGATTTCCTTTAAGGACATCTGGAAAAGGTGAAATTGTGAGCATGGAATTATTATATGATGAATAGAAATAAAAACCTTTCACATAATAATAAACGGAAGGGAACTTCTAGAAAGGTGAAAAATATGTATAGTAGAAATCGTCAAATAACATGTAGACCATGTAAAGAAGAAAATAATTGGGAGATTGAAACACCAGAAGGAAATGTCTTAGATAGACATTATCATAGCCGTCAAGAATGCTTAGAGGCGGGATTAAGATACGCCGAAGAATATGGCTGTGATTTACATGTTTGTGGTTGTGGATGTCGTAAAGAAAGAAGAATGTATTAAAAGAAAGCGAGCTATGGCTCGTTTTTTAATTAGAAGATAAATACTATCTTTAGTAAAAAGCAACTTTGTTTCTAGTAATTTGTCATTTGATAATGGTATACTAGAAAAAAAGAAGGTGAGCAGGGTGAAACACATAAAAACTACTATTTCAGGATTATTAGCGGGAATTATTATTGGAATTGGTGGATTGATTTTTTCTTGTGTTATGGCAAAATCTCAATTTGTTGGAGAAAACATTTTGGCGGCCTTTCTTTTTTCAATTGGACTTTTATTAATATGCGCTTTTGAATTTAATTTATATACGGGAAAGATTGGTTTTGTTCTTGATAATAAATCTAGTTATATTATTGATTTATGTGAAATGTTTTTAGGTAATTTTATAGGTGCCATATTAATGGGCTTTTTAGTAAGAGGCTGTTCATCACAATATGCCACTGCGATTAACAATTTGAAGGCAATTTGTGAAGTTAAATACGCTCATCCATGGTATACATTTTTACTTTTAGCTTTTGGATGTGGAATGCTTGTTTATTTAGCAGTTAGAATTTTTAAAAGTGAGCAACATGCTTTAATTAGAACTTTAGGATTGGTATTATGTGTGACAGTATTTGTATCAGTTGGTTTTATTCATGTAATCGCTGAAGTGTTTTATTTAATTGCTGCTGATAAAGTTGAATTGAAGTCAATTTTATATTTGTTTCTTGCAATTGTTGGTAATAGTTTAGGAAGCATATTCTTAAATGAATTAATAAAAATAGTTAATAAAACTGAAAAATCAAAAGTAGAGCCAAAAAATTAGTTATTGACAAAAGGTTAGTTTATGATATGATTATTTGGCAGGCAAAAAATTGCTTGAATGGTTCTGGGGCTGTAGCTCACCTGGGAGAGCGCTTCCATGGCATGGAAGAGGTAGCGAGTTCGATCCTCGTCAGCTCCACCATTTTGAAAATGACAAGATTATGATTGCATAGTCTTGTTTTTATTCTTAAGAAAGATTATTATTTGGTAGTGAATTTTATATATTATTTTACTACAGAAAGCCATTAATTATATTTTTATAGGAAAAATTATTTTATAAAAATATAAAAAATGTAAAAAATATAGGTAAGAATTTTTATGAGTAATAAGTTAGAAAAAATTGAAGTTAATTATAGAAATAAAAAAAGACATAAAATTAATTATGTTCCTATTAAACAATCACGTTTCTTCACATGGTTAATTTTTGTTTTATGCAAAATATTGTTAATTGGCAAAAAAGTTACTATTCAAAAGAAAGGATTAGAAAAATTAGAAGGAAAAAATTTTTTAGCGCTTAGTAATCATATGGAATTTATTGATTTTATTGTTACGGGCGCAGCTTTATATCCATATCGAGTTAGTAATGTTTGCGATGTTTTAGCGTGTTATCGTATTTTTTATTTAATGCGGATGATTGGTTCAATTACCACCAGAAGATATGTAAATAATATTAAATTAGTGCAAGTAATATTGAAATGTTTAAAGAATGATTACAATATTGTTATGTATCCTGAAGCAAGATATTGTGCTTCAGGAATTACTTCAAGCATTCCTATATCGGTAGCTAAATTAGTAAAGGTTGCTAAGGTACCTCTTGTAACTATTAAGCATCAAGGTAATCATATTCATAAACCATTTTGGAACTTTCGTAAAACTAGAAAAATCCCATTAAATACAGTTGTTGAATATGCGTTAACCCCAGAACAAATAGAAGAAATGAGCGTTGAAGAAATCCATGAGGTTATTAAAGAAAAGATATCTTATAATGAGTATGATTATATAAGAGAAAATGGTATTTTAATTAAGGAGAAATATCGAGCAGAAAATCTTCATAAAGTTTTATATAAATGTCCACATTGTGGAAAAGAACATATGGATTCTAAAGGTACAGAAGTCTTTTGTTTAGAATGTGGGGAGCGATGGAAATTTAATGAAGATGGAACTTTAAGTGCTTTAGAAGGAGAAGATTATTTTAAAGATGTTCCTTCTTGGTACTTATGGGAAAAAGAAGAAGTTAGAAAAGAAGTTAGAAGTGGTAATTATATATATGAAGATGAAGTTGAAGTATATGGGTTTCCTCGGTTCTGGCGGTTTATTAAAATAGGTAAAGCAAAAGTTAGACACACCATAGAAGAAGGGTTTGTTATTGAAGGTATTTATCGAAAAAAGCTTTATCGAATTTTAAAAGGACCTCTTGAAGCAGATAGTTTACATGTTGAATATGATTTTTTACATATAAAACCATATGATTGCTTTGATATTACTAATGAAGATGATAGTTATTATTGCTATACAGGTAAAAGAAATATTTTGACTAAGCTTTCTTTGGCGGTTGAAGAAATTTATGCCTTTCATATGGAAAGATTAAAAAAACAAAGTTAATGAAAAACGGTATAGGTGGGTGTCTATGCCGTTTTAAGAAGTTATTGTTTTGCTTTATTCATTTTTAAAGAAATCGCGTTTTTTAAATCCAGCGGTCATAAAACGAGTAAAGGCTTTAAAAGATGTTAACCAGACAATTTTAGCATTATTCTTTTTGTTTTTAATGACTCGAGGAACAATATACTCAGCAATTGTAGAAGGATAATCCCCAAGAATGTTATAGACTTTTTTGGTTTTTTCAGGAAGGGTGATTTTTTCTCCATCTCCTAATGAAGTGGTAATAAATCCAGTAATCATAATTCCAGGAGTAATTTTACCAATTTTAACATTAGTTTTAAGGACTTTTGCTTCATTTGCTAGCGCTTCTGTAAAGTAAGTGACTGCACGTTTAGCGGTTCCATAAATTGATAATCCTAAACTAATCGCATCGTTACTACCATAACCTTCAACATTGAAAATTTGTCCTTGTCCTTGTTTGATCATTATAGGCATAATTAATTTTGAGCAAAGAATAGTTCCTTTTAAATCGATATCTATTAATCGATTTATATCAGAAGTGTTCAACTCCCAAATTGGTCTATCTGGTTGATTGACACCGGCATTGTTAATCCAAAAGTCAATAGTATCAACATTTTTTAAAACTTCATTAATTAAATTATTTACTTCATTTTCATTAGTTATGTCCGCTTTAAGGGCTAAAATAATGCCTTCTCCTTTTTCTTTTTCTAAATTTTCTTTTGCTATTTTTAAGGCTTCTTGGTTAATATCACAAAGAACAGTATTAAAATTGGCTTTTCTAAATAATTTAATCATTTCGTATCCAAATCCACGAGCACTTCCGGTAATAACAACAGTTTTCATAGTTTCCTCCTAGTACTATATAATCATCCTAGTACTATATAATCATCCTTTATATGTACTTATCCTTTCTTTAATTTTATGAGTTATATATTGGGGATGAACTTGTATGATACCAAATCGATTTGGTATC
>CAZZGL010000019.1:0-21509 GCA_964654155.1 uncultured Staphylococcaceae bacterium
TACAAAACTTTAGAGGATATCAAGCCCTTCCCTACAAAACTTTAGAGCGCCAATTTTAATAAAAAGTTATTCAGCTAGAACTGCCATAATGGCGCCTCTAAATTTTGTTCCTTTAGAATTTGTTCCTTCAATAGCAAAAATAACATCAACTGTTTTGTTATAATTATCTTCTAACCATGAATATTCTTCACAATTATTGCTACCACCAGAATATAAGTTCATTGCAGGATCAGTGCTATAATTTGGATTATCGGACCAATCAAGAACTGACATAGTAATGTATGTACCTGAATTATAATAATTGATACGAACACCTTCTAAGAGATAAGCTTTACCAGCATAATTTTCTTTGTTGGCGATATCAGCTGTTAAACCAGCAACTGTTTTAATTTCAAATTTTGTTTTATCAACAGTTGGAGCATTTGCATTTTCATAAACAACAACAATTGAATCTTTATCTGGACTTGCTAATTGAGTAACTCTATCAAGTGTTGAACCTTTGAAATATCCTGAAGTTTCACCAGAAAGAATAATGTCTTGTCCACGTTTAACAACTTTTGCAGTATTTGAACCATAAACATAAAGTGCAGCATTTCCATCAAAAAGATAGAAAGCGGTAGCATCAGCAGATGTAGAATTTGCATGAATAATTTGAGTAACAACACCACGAGTTGTAACTTTAGTTCCAACTGCACTATTTAAAACTTCAGAAATACTAATATATTCTGTTGAAATAACTCTTTTTAATACCTTAACAGAAAAATCTCTTGTTTTAGTACAGGTATCTTTTGTAGCAGTTGCAGTTAATTTAACATTAATATCAGATTCTGTTGATTGAGTAACTGTTGCTTTACTGCCATTAATCTTAATTGCATCATTATCCGAAACCCAAGAAATAGAAACTCCACCAATTCCGTTTGTAGTTAAATTAAAATCACTTGAAATTTCAGTGTCAATTGTTAATTGAGATAAAGCTGTATTAACAATTTCTTCATTTGGATCAGTATTATTTGATCCTCCACACGCTGCTAAACCAAAAGCAGTAGCAACGGTAAGTAAAATTTTTGTAAATTTTTTCATTTTAAATTCCTTCCTTTTATTTTTTATTTTGAAATGGTAACATCAAATCCTAAATTGCCTTCTCCATCAATTGGTCTATTTCCTAAAACAATTTGATAGGATGGTAAATTTTCTTCTGCTTGAAGATCCATTTCACTATAAACACCCATTATTCCATATGCATCAACAGTTTTATTTTTAAATTCTGCAAATTCATTATATGTATATTCAGGTGCTAAAGTTCCATTAACACGAATACCCATTTTACCAAAACTTGAAGCAAAAAATGGTTTATCATTTTCATCATAATATGTAATCTTATCACTTGTATTAAGTGTAAATGATTTATCTTTACTTTGATTTCCTAATGTAGTCGCAGACATTCCTTTAACATTAACTAATCTTCCTAAAATAGTTTCAAGATATTTTGCATCAAAATTACTTGGAGTTAATTCAATTGGAGCAGGCATTGAAATAATATCTGCCTCGTTAGTTATTTTTGTAAATGTTTCTTTTTTCCAAACAATATCTGACATTTGTTTTTGTCCACCATATACAGCAAGACGCCCACGGATTTCAATTGTATCACCTACAGAAAATAATTGTCCAATCGATTTACCGTTAATACCCATATAAACATATAATGATGTACCTAAACTATCTTCAAAATAGAAATTATTACCTATGAATGCTGTAATAACACCAGTCAAAGCAATAAATTTACCTTGATCACAATATTCATCCCAGTGATCATAAGCATCTTTAATAGATTCTTTACGATTTTCACATTTATAAGGAGTTTTAGAATAATCATAATTAGGATCTATTTGCGCGCCTGTATAACGTTGTTGCAATTTATTCATACGTAAGTCGGCTTCAAATAAAATATCATTTAATTTTAAAGAGCCATAATCTTCTTCATAACGGCTATATAATTTTGGTTCAACTTTTTTATCAGCATAATAGCAATAATTAGTGTCCCCAATGTTACCAGTATAGAATGAATAGCATTCTTCAATAACATCTAATTGAAGTGAACGGTAATTGTAATAATTATTTGAATCTCCTCCCTCAGGACAATACCAAATCATTGCTAACCAACGTGTTCCATTACTATCTAATCTAACACCTGGTTGATATTTTGCTGCATCATCTGGATATATTTCTTTATTAGAAGTATCAATAGATGTTGCATCAACAATGATTCCTTCAGCATTTTCTAATAATCCTTTGACATAAACAGAAGCTTTTTTGCCCCAAGGATCAATAGAAGAAGTTGATTCAGGAGTATCTATAGCAAGAAAACGGACAGTTATATACGAACGTTCTGTTCTTAATGGATTGGTCCATGAATCGGTTTCACCTTCTAAATGGAAAACTGCAGTATCACCATCAGTAACTGATTTAATTTTTAATTTGGCAACACCATGTTCCATAAAATGGTTTTCTTCATCGATTGTTATTCCCATGTTACCAAAAGAAACACGATCAGAGTAATAATGATCAAATGTTGTTGGTACATTATCAATAACATCATCTTCCTTGGTGCCACCACAAGAAACTAGTCCTGAAACACTAATAAATATTGCTAAAATTGAAGTAAATTTTTTTAATCCCTTAAACATAATTTAGTACCTCGAATTACTCACATGTAAGTCTATAGTCTCTAAGTTTAGAATAAGCGCTCGTCATAGCTTCTGCAACATCCTTATTTTGACAATAAATTGTTTGTATCATTGTATCAACTTCATCACGGACAATTGAAGAGCCTGAGAAAGCAGGATCAGTATAGAAATAATTTGTTTGAGCATCAGCCGCAACAATCGCTTGAGCTGTTGCTCCTCCAAAAATTGAATCCTTAGATGAAATGAAGGTCTTGAATTCATCGGTTTCTCTTGCGCTCTTTCTAACTGGTAAATAACCTGTATTCATTGAGAATTCAGCTGTAATATCGGTTGAAGTTAAATAACGAATTAGCAACCATGCTGCTAAACGAGTATAGTTATTACTATTTTTGGTTAAGATTGCAGCATTAGTTCCTTGTTGAATAACTGCTTGAACACCACTATCATAAGATTTTTGTGGAATCGTTGTTACTTTCATTTCATATTTACTTGAATCATTATTATTAACACCAGCGGTTGAACCGATAGAAATAAAAGCTTCATTATTTACCATTAAGTTCGAACCATAACCTTGGTTAACTTTATCAGGAACATTCCATAAACCCTCTTTAGCTTTTTCAACAAAATATGCTTGAGCGGTTTTAGTTGTTTGATTATCAAAACAAATAATACCTTTTCCAGTTGAATCTAATTTAGTATAAACTTCAGAAGCAGCAGTTAAATCTTCAGCCCATTGACGTGCAGTGGTAATAAAGAAGTTAGCCTTACTATCTATATAAACTGGATAAAACTTACTTGGTGTTCTGATAGAAACCTCATATTTAGCACCATTGTATTGCCAAGAAAGTGCATTATTTAAAGATTTTGTTTTTAACTCTTCAGAAACTTTCCATAGTTGTTCCCATGTTGGATTAACCCATTGTCCATCTTCTGATAACCAACCATTTTTTTCTAAGATTGGATCAACTGCAGAAGCATTATAATACATAACTTCCGTTGATTTATTAAATGGTATACCAGCAGTAATTGTTTCTCCATCTTTACCAATTAATTGGTTTTCGCTCCAATAAGTTGCAACAAAATCATTTTCAATCTCATCTTGAGTAAATCCAATGTTTTCCTTATCACTTGCATTCACATAATCATCGAGTGGTAAAAGAATTCCTGAACCAATATAATCAGCAAAATGATCAGGATATCCTAAAATCATTGTTGGAATAGAATTTGATTTGGTTCCTTGGTTAACACGACTTCTTAATCCATCATATCCACCACCGATTTGCTTAGCTACAACATCAATGTAAATTTCTTTTTCGGCCATTTCTTCTTCAAATCTCTCAATTAATGGTGTTAATTGATTAGTTATGTTGTGACCAAAAGAATGCCAAAACTCGACTGTAATCGGGGAGGCTTCTGAAGATTTAACTTTTAAATCATCAACACTTAATAATTTAAAAGCTTCGCCCGCATTTTCAACTGAATCTCCACATGATGTTAATGAAAATGTAAGTGGAAGAATTAAAGCAGAAAATGCAATAGCAAAAAATTTCTTTTTCATCTTTTTTCTCCTTTTTCTCTCAATTTCCTATAAGGCAATTTTTCCGCTTGAGCAACGTACTTTATTTAACTAACCTTTAATGCCTGAACGAGAAACACCACGCATGATGTACTTCTTAAAGCAAGCAAAGGCAATTAACAATGGTAAACTGACAACAGTAGTGCCCGCCATAATAATATGGTCAGAAGAAGCTCCTGTGTCACTTTGGAATAATGACATTAAACCATCTGTAACTAGTTTCATTTCATAACCGTTACATACTGTACGCGGCCAAATGTATGCATTCCATGATCCGATCATTGCAAGAATAGTAATAGTAATAATTGAAGATCTTGCAATTGGAATCATTACTTTCCATAAATATTTAAAATCAGAATTTCCATCAACTTTTGCAGCATAATAAAGTTCATTTGGAATTTGTTTAAAATTTTGTCTTAAAAAGAATATATAAAAGACCGAAGCAACAAACGGAATAATAAGGGCCTGATATGTATCTAACCATCCAAGTTCTGCAATTGTTGTAAAATTAGTCATAACCATCATTTCACCCGGAACCATCATCGTTGTTAACAACAAAGCAAATATTGGATCTCTAAGTTTAAATTCTAGTCTTGAAAACGCAAAAGCAGCAAGAACAGTAATTGTAACTTGAATAACAGTAGTTAAAACACCAACCAAAAGTGTATTTCCAATGTATCTTAATAAGATTTTATTTTCTCCTGCAAAAACATTTAAATAGTTATCAAATGTTGGTTTTAACGGAATAAATGTTGCCGGAATTTGTGTAACTTCCTCTTGTGTCTTAAATGATGTTGCAATCATCCAATAAAACGGAATAAGAGTAAATAAAGCAAATATTCCTAACACTAAATAAACGAATACTAAACGGATTTTACGTCTAACCTCATATTTTTTCGCTTGTGCATCACTAGCAAAGTAAAGATCTTGTTCCATAAATGTTTACCTCCTAATAATGAACTTTCTTTTTATTTGCCCACATTTGGACTGCGGTAATAATCAAAATAAAGATAAATAATATGAACGCAGCCGCTGAAGCTTTAGAAAGAAGAGTTGATCCCATAGTATTTTGTGTCACTTTATTAAAGTATCTATAAATATAACCGACTGCAGTGATAAATGTCTCATCTTGTCCATTGCCCATAGATTCGCCAAATAATGATACAACAGATGAATATGATTTAAATGCACCCATCATTGATGTAATCGTAATGTATAAAATCATTGGCGATAATAATGGAACAGTTATTTTTGTAAATACTCTTAATTTAGGTGTCGCATCAACTTGTGCAGCTTGATAATATTGTTTATCAATTCCTTGAATTCCTGATAGGAAAACAAGAATTTTAAACGCCAACCCATTCCAAATTGCATACACTGTTATAACAAATATACCAGCCCAATAAGGTATATGACCTGAAGTTCCTGTCCAAGCCACTGGGTCTATATCAAATATACTTAATAGTGAATTCACTAATCCATATTCCATTGGCGAAAAAATAGTAGCAAACACCAATCCAAACGCAATACCATTTGTAACATATGGTAAGAAAAATATAACTTGGAAAAATCCTTGTAATTTTTTTATAGAATTTAATAGAACTGTAATAATTAAAGCTATAATAATTGAAAGCGGAACAGAAACTACAACCATAATTACAGTATTACCCATTGCTCTCCAGAAAATAGGGTCTGTAAATACAGAAATATAAGAATCAAATCCAAAACTTCCAAATGAATCAGTTAAATAATCATAATTTGGAAAGAACGAAACGATAAATGTTTTAACAATTGGATAAAAAGTAAAAACACCTAAAATTATTAATGCCGGCGCTAAACAAATTGTAGCTTTCCATCCATCTTTTTTCCATTCAAGCATTTGATTTGCGCCATTAGAAGATTTTTTCTTAGGCTCCATTAATTCATACTTTTCATGAATTATAAATTTTGTTAACTGAACAAATAGCAATCCTAATATACCAAAAACAATAAGTGTCATGATAATAAGCCAAACTAATCGCATTTTGGTTTTTAAGCCTATCAGGACCGCAATGTTTATTATAAGAAAATCGATAATCACAAAACATATCATCGAAATATCAATATGCTTATGTGACCAACGACAAATCTTTTTAAATAGATTCAACATTAGCTTTTCCTCCTCATTTATTGCCTAAAACTAATTTTCGAAATGTTAACTACCTAGGTAATAAATTAAATCAAGCGATTTCCTTCTTCATCAAAGATAAAGAATTTCTTTAAATCAATCTTAACATATTGTCCTGGTTCAACTTCATAATCACTTGGAATAATTGCTTTATAAGTTGTATTTTGTCCTTTAAACTTGAAAATAAGTGTTTTATCACGTCCAATGTATTCAACCATTTCAACAAATACTTCATATTTTCCTGTTGAACTTAAACGTACAAATTCTGGACGAACACCAATATTTAATATTTTTCCTTCCTCTAAAATGCTAGCAGGAATATCTTCTTTAAATGTATCTTCAAAGAAATGAATTATTCCATCTTTAACAGATGCAGGAACAATATTAATTGGTGGTGTACCTAAAAATTTTGCAACAAACATATTTGCAGGTTCATTGTAAACCTCTTGTGGTTTACCAATTTGTTGAACTACACCAAAATTCATAACAACAATTTCATCAGAAATAGACATTGCTTCTTCTTGATCGTGTGTAACAAATATTGTTGTAATTCCAGTTTCTTTTTGAATTCTCTTAATTTCTTCACGTGTTTGTAAACGTAAACGAGCATCCAAGTTAGATAATGGTTCATCCAATAATAAAACTTGTGGCATTTTAACTAATGCTCTAGCAATAGCGACACGTTGTTGTTGACCGCCCGAAAGTTGACTAGGTTTACGATTTAATAATTCACCAATTCCAACTAAATCTGCCATCTCTTTTGCGCGACGCAAAGCTTCCGTTTTCTCAACTTTTAAATTTTCTAAAGGAAATAAAATGTTTTGTAAAACGGTTAAATGAGGGTATAACGCATAATTTTGGAAAACTAAGCCAATACCTCTTTTTTCTGGAGGAAATTTACTGACTTCATCCTCGCCAAAATAAATTTTTCCCTCAGTTGGACGATGCAAGCCCGCTATCATATAAAGCGTTGTTGACTTTCCACATCCAGATGGTCCTAAAAGACCCACCAATTTCCCAGATGGGATAGTAATGCTTAAATGATCAACTGCAATTACATCTCCTTCTTTCTTACTAAACGATTTAGTAAGTCCAATAAGTTTAACTTCCATGGTAATCCTCCTGATAAGAATACTATCATATAGCTATATGATACTTGGTTTAACAAGAATTTTCAATATAAGACTAATAATTATTTCAAGTAAAATTATGTAATCATTATTAATGCACATAAAAAAACAATCGAATAATTTCGACTGTTTTTTACTTCTTAGAAATAAACTGCCAATTATCAAGTTTATAACCAATTTTTGCGTCAATTAAAGCGGTAAAAATGGTAAGCAAATAACTATTTCTACCATAATAAAAAACCAAAGTAAAGCGATCATCCTTTAGATAAAAATTATAACAAAGAGGTTTATCGTACAATTGAAAAATGCGTTTGAATTCTTGATTAAATCGTTTCAAAAAACTACGATCTTTGTTTTTAATTTTCTTTTCAATACTTAAATGAAAATCCATAAAATAACTCATGAATTCAGTAATATCTTTGGTTACTGTATCATTTATATATTCTTGACGATAATTAGCTTTTAAAAAACACATTTTATTTAAACCAGCCTTCTACTAAAGCATACACAACAACTGCCGCAATAAATGATACCAAAAAAGCAATAACTTTAGCCCATTTAGGAATATAAACGCCATCAACTCTCTCTAAATCTTCAGTTTTTTTCTTCATCATTAATCACCTCATTCATTATTTCTGCATCTATTCTTTTAACATATGTATCCGCAAGAAGATCTTCTAAAGTAACACCTTTTTTACTAAAAAGTACAAAGCCTGTATCAATTATCAAAAATACACCTGGTAAAATTATAGAAAAATAAATAATTACAATTGAAACAACTAAGAATCTTATAAACAATTGAATCCAGTGAACTTTGTTTCCGTGTTTTGAGATTAATTCAAGTTTCATCAACTTTTTTCCAACACTTTGCTTTTTATTATTACATAGAGGTATTATAAACACAAATACCAAAGAAGAAACAAATAATGCAATATCTGTACCAATCGTACTTAATTTATTAGTAATTTTTAAAGCAGCTTGCAACTCATTATTACTTGATAAAACATTCACCGCTAATACCATTTCTGTTGCAAAAAAATCTCTTACTCCATCATCGTTCTCATCAAGTTGCTCTTTTAATTGTCCATTAATAAAATATCCAGATTTTTCTTTTGCATCATCATAACTGGCATTCCCTGATGCAATATCATAATCATACTTTTTATAAAACTCCGTCAAATGCTGATCATAATTTTCATTAATCAGCTGCCAACTATCTCCTGTATTTTTATAAAGAGAAGAATCTTTTATAATTTCAACTTGAGTTAGCCACGCCGATTGATATTCACCATTCTTTTCTAAATAAATTTTAGAATATCCAATAAAAATCAACACAGAAACAATATATATTAATACAAAATCAATTATTCCTGAAAAAATTCTTTTACTTTTTTCATTACTGCCATAATTATTCATTTTCAACATTTTCCTTTCCATTATTATCTAAAATAATATAATTTAAATCATCAACAACTGTTGTTGATGAGATATAGTCATGAAGTGACATCCCCCTATAATTAAAACAAGCTATAAAAAATGAAAATATTAATATAATTCCATAAGAAAATACCCCAAGAAAAATATTAACAATTGTATAAGCAAAATATCTAATAATAATATTTTTCTTTTTAATTTTATAACCTTCCGATGAAACTATCGCTTGATGTGTAATCAATTTGCCAATTGTTTTACCATTTTTCAAACATAATGGCATAATTAATTCAAAAATCAATGTTGATAAAACAGCACTAGCAATAATTGCGTTTGTTTGAAAACGAATAATTGTTGCATAAGCGGATTTATAAATAGAATCATTCTGTATTAAATTAGTAACCGCATACTCTACTTCTTTTAAGAAAAAAGTCTCTGCATCTTCAACCATAACACTATTTTCAAAACTTCCATCCTCCAAAAATAATCCAGAAGAACTTTTATGTTCATTATAAAGATTTAACGAATCATATTTTTCAAAACAATAACTTAGGTTATCATCATAATTATCTTTAATTACTTTTAATTCATCGTTTTCTAAGACAAACAAGTGCGATGAAACATGAACAGATTTATAATTATCAGTAGCGGTTTGATATTGAATATTTGGACTAATAATTGTATAAAATATACCAAACATGAAAAAAGTAGTAAATAAAAAAATAAGAACTAAATCCATCATTGCGCTTAACACTCTTTTTGACATACTTGGTTTTCCAACATTCACTTTCATCACCAAGCAATATGATACAATAAATTCATATAAAATGCAAAAAATATCACACAATGAAAAGCATATTTATATTCATTAAAGCATATTAAGTATTGGTGATACATGATGGGGAAAAAAGTGTTTAAATTTGAAATATATACAATAGGTGAAAACGAAACATTAAGTGATATTTCTAAAAAAAATAACATCAGTGTAGACGAAATACTTCAATTTAATTTTTTATTAAGAAATTGTTCGATTTATAAAGGAAAAACCATTTTAATACCATATAAAAATATTGAAAATACACTTGATAATAGATTAGAAATAAACACATCTAATGAAATAATAGATTATAAATTACTTTTCTATTTTAAAAACATTTTAGATTGTATGTCTAATACAAAAGAACACGCTTCATATTTAGTAAAAAGCTATAATGAATACAAATCTTCATTAAATTACACTGAAATCACTTATTCATTTATTAATTTTAATGATAACAAACTATTAAAAATAGCAAATTTAATTTCTAATAATAATCAAAGCATAATTCCTTCTATAATAAATGAAATAAAAAATAATTATTATAAAAATATAAAAAACAATACTAATAATAAAGAAATAATAACTAAATTTTATAATTTAGCTTTATTATGGACTAAATATATTTTTAAAGTATTTTCAAAACAATATAAAGAATCAGAATTAATATTTAAAAAAATCATAAGCACTTAATTGTTGTATTATAAGAAACAAAAAAGTGGTAGAAAAATCTACCACTAATTAGTATTGTTAATAAAATTATTTAATAATTTCGTTAACTGTACCAGCACCAACGGTACGTCCACCTTCACGGATGGAGAATTTTGTACCTTTTTCAATAGCAACTGGTTTAATTAATTCGACGGTGAATTCAACATTATCACCTGGCATAACTACTTCGATACCTTCTGGTAAGGTAACAACACCGGTAATATCGGTTGTACGGAAGTAGAATTGTGGACGATAATTTGAACGGAATGAAGTATGACGTCCACCTTCTTCTTTTGTTAAGACATAGACAGAAGCGGTGAATTTGGTATGTGGAGTAACTGAACCTGGTTTTGCTAAGACTTGACCACGTTCAACTTCTTCACGGCTAATACCTCTTAATAAGATACCAGCATTGTCTCCGGCTTCAGCATAATCTAATTGTTTACGGAACATTTCGATACCGGTAACAACTGATTTTTTGGTTTCTCTCATACCGACGATTTCAACTTCGTCACCGAGTTTTAATTGACCACGTTCAACTCTACCAGTAACGACTGTACCACGACCTGAAATGGTCATAACATCTTCGATTGGGAGTAAGAATGGTTTATCATTTGAACGAACTGGACTTGGGATATATGTATCAACAGCTTCCATTAATTCAATGATTGCTTTTTCTGCTTCTGGGTTACCATCTAAAGCTTCACGAGCAGATCCACGAATAACTGGTGTTTCATCACCTGGGAAGTTATATGAATTTAATAAGTCACGAACATCCATTTCGACTAAGTCGATTAATTCTGGGTCATCGACTAAATCACATTTATTTAAGAAAACGACAATGTATGGAACACCGACTTGACGTGCAAGTAAGATGTGTTCACGTGTTTGTGGCATAACACCATCAGTAGCGGCAACAACTAAGATTGCACCATCCATTTGAGCAGCACCGGTAATCATGTTTTTAACATAGTCGGCGTGTCCCGGACAGTCAACGTGTGCATAGTGACGTGTTGCGGTTTGATACTCGATGTGAGCGGTATTAATCGTTATACCACGAGCCTTTTCTTCTGGTGCAGCATCGATTTGATCATATGCTGTTGCTTTTGCACCACCAGCTTTTGCTAAAACGTTGGTGATTGCAGCTGTTAAAGTGGTTTTACCATGGTCAACGTGTCCGATGGTACCAATATTAACATGGGTTTTACTTCTATCAAATTTTTCTTTTGCCATTGTTTGAATTTCCTCCTTTTTTCAATTAATTAATTCAACGAATTCATATTATAGCAGTTTGATAAAAAAATCAAGACTAACGAGCACTCATGCCTGATTTCTTGATGATTTCGTCAGCAATAAAGCGTGGACATTCACCAAAATGATCGAATTGCATAGTGTAGTTTCCTCTACCTTGAGTAAAGGAACGAAGGTCGGTAACATAACCGAACATTTCTGCAAGAGGTACTTCTGCTTCGATAATCTTTGCATTACCTCTTTGAGATTCTCCAGTCATTTGTCCTCTACGTCTAGCGATATCACCTACGACATCACCATAGTATTGTTCTGGAACAGTAACTTCAATCTTCATGATTGGTTCCAAAATAACTGGATTACATTTTTTAGCAGCTTCTTTAAGCGCCATTGAGGCAGCAATCTTATAGGCAGCTTCTGATGAGTCAACATCATGGTAGCTACCATCAAATAAAGTTGCTTTAATATCAACAACAGGGAATCCGGCAACTAAACCACGTTCTAATGAATCTTTTAAGCCTTCGCCTGTAGGCTTAATGTATTCACGTGGAACAGTACCTCCAACGATTGCATCAACAAATTCAAATCCTTTTCCTGGATTTGGTTCAAAACGAATCCAAACGTGTCCGTATTGACCACGACCACCTGATTGTTTAATATATTTACCTTCACATTCAGCAGTTGAACGGATGGTTTCACGATATCCGACTTGAGGAGCACCAACGTTACATTGTACGTGGAATTCTCTCTTTAAACGGTCAACAATAATATCAAGATGTAATTCACCAACACCAGCAATAATTGTTTGTCCGGTTTCATTGTTAGTATGAACACGGAATGTTGGATCTTCTTCTGCAAGCTTAATTAATGCAGCAGTCATCTTTTCTTGATCAGCTTTAGTTTTTGGTTCAATAGCTTCTTCAATAACTGGTTCTGGGAATTCCATTTGTTCAAGAATAATTGGGAATTTTTCATCACATAACGTATCACCAGTAACAGTATTTTTTAAGCCAATTGCCGCAGCAATATCACCTGCAGGAACTTCTTCAACTTCTTGACGGTGATTTGAATGCATGTAAACCAAACGAGCAAATCTTTCTTTTTGTCCTTTTGTTGAGTTATAGACATATGAACCTGCTTTTGCAACACCGGTATAAACACGGAAGAAAGCTAAACGACCAACAAATGGGTCAGTAGCAATCTTAAATGCTAAAGCAGCTAATGGAGCATTATCATCTGGAACACATTCATGAACAGTTCCATCTGGTAATGTACCTGTGGTTGGCTTAATATCAAGTGGACTTGGTAAGTAATCAATAACACCATCAAGTAATAATTGAATACCTTTATTTTTATAAGCTGATCCACAGAAAACTGGGAAGAATTCTCCAGTTAAAACAGCCTTACGAATAACAGCTTTAATTTCAGCAACAGTTGGTTCTTCACCATCTAAGACTTTCATCATAAACTCGTCATCAAAAGCGGCAAGTTTTTCAATAAGTTCCATACGGAGAGTTTCACATTTTTCTTGATACTCTTCTGGAATTGGTACTTCAACAGGTGGGACAGATTTATCATCGCTATATTCCCAGCCTTTCATTTCAATAATATCGATAACTCCTTTTAATCGAGATTCAATACCAATAGGATATTGAACTGCCGCAGCATTAGCAGCAAGACGACTATGTAAAGTTTCGACACACATTTCAAAATCAGCACCAATAGCGTCTAATTTGTTAACAAAGACAATACGTGGAACACCATATTTTGTACCTTGTCTCCAAACAGTTTCAGTTTGTGGTTCAACACCATTTTTACCATCTAAAACTGTAATAGCGCCGTCAAGAACACGAAGCGAACGCTCAACTTCGACAGTAAAGTCGACGTGTCCCGGAGTGTCAATAATATTTAAGCGGTATCCTTTCCATTCAGCAGTTGTCGCTGCAGATGTAATAGTAATACCACGCTCTTGTTCTTGAACCATCCAGTCCATTGTGGCGCCACCATCATGTGTTTCACCGATTTTATAAATTTTACCGGTGTAATATAAAATACGTTCAGATGTTGTTGTTTTACCAGCATCGATATGGGCCATAATACCAATATTACGGGTATGTTCTAAGCTAATTTTACGAGCCATAATAATCTCCTTAAAAAATTACCAGCGGTAATGTGCATAAGCTTTATTAGCTTCAGCCATTTTATGAGTATCATCACGTTTTTTAACTGATGCACCTGTGCCATTTGCGGCATCGATGATTTCAGCGGCAAGTTTTTCTTCCATTGTCTTTTCATTTCTTAAACGTGAATAATTAACTAACCAACGAAGACC
Organism: uncultured Staphylococcaceae bacterium; assembly: GCA_964654155.1. Lineage (GTDB taxonomy): Bacteria > Bacillota_I > Bacilli_A > RFN20 > CAG-826 > CAG-826. Next base: position 14,097 of record CAZZGL010000019.1, read on the forward strand.
TAAGGTTACTTTTCTTTCTGGAGAAACCTCTACTGGAACTTGATAGTTAGCTGCACCAATACGACGAACTTTTAATTCGTGTTCAGGCATAATATTGTTAATAGCGGTTGCAAAGACATCCATTGCTGGCTTACCAGTTTTGGCTTCAATTCTTGCAAAAGCGCCATATAAGATGGATTGAGCAGTTCCTCTTTTACCATCAATCATAATTTTATTAATTAAACGTGTTACTAATTTTGAATTGTAAATTGGATCTGGTAACACATCGCGTTTAGCAACGCTTCCTTTACGTGGCATATATTTTCCTCCTTCCCTAACATTTTGGGTATATACATTTCGTAATCTTTAATTATTTAGCGGCTTTTGGTTTTTTAGTACCATATTGTGAACGACTTTGTCTACGTTTATCAATACCTGCGCAGTCAAGAGTACCACGAATAATATGATAACGAACACCTGGTAAATCCTTAACACGACCACCACGAATCATAACGGTTGAGTGTTCTTGTAAGTTGTGTCCTTCACCACCGATATAAGCAGTGACTTCATATCCATTAGAAAGACGTACACGAGCATATTTTCTTAAAGCGGAGTTAGGCTTTTTAGGAGTCATTGTTCCTACACGAGTACAAACGCCGCGTTTTTGAGCTGCATTTTGAACGATTTCTTTCTTTGCAAGTGAGTTCCATCTTCTGTTTAAAGCAGGTGCTTTAGATTTGAAAACTAACTTGGCACGTCCATGACGGACTAATTGATTAATTGTTGGCATTTTATGTCCTCCTTTCAAGAGACTTTTTTGTCAGTTGTACGCACACAATTCCGGGCGTATCAACCTGCCCCATAAATTTAAGCCCCTAAGGGCAATTTATTGTTTGCACACAAACGCTCCTATATTGTAATTGACTGTAAGTGATAAGTCAACATTTTTTTAAATTTTATTTAACAACCTGAAGTGAATGTTAATTGACAAAATAGTGGCTATTTTAAGTCTAAAAAAGCTGTTGATTTTTAAGCATTTTCAACAGCTTATTTTTAATCACTAACTATCTAGGTCTTTCATTTTTAATGCGACGAATAACATCGACCGATGCAGCAGCTATTCCAATAATTGAAAATACTCCAGTTAAGACCATATCATATGTAAATTGTTCTTTAAATGTCATAGTAGAATCCCCAGATAAAGGTAAATCATAATTCATTAAATACTTAAATGCTTCGAATCCTCTTTCACTTAAATTAGAATTTACCATAACTGCATTTGCGCTTATAACATAAACAATAAACATCGATAAAAGCATCATCACTATAGTTGTTGATGCAATAATTAAAATCATGACATAATTAGGTTTACCACCAAATTTTTTATAGAATGAATAACTCAATAAAACCGCAATAATTGAACACCATGCAGAAACAATCCCTATCATAGCTAAGACAATTGAAATTATCGCTCCTATTAAAGCACCAATTAATGCTCCATAAAAACCTTTTAAATAATTATTTGGTGCGGCATCAAAATTATTTTTTGCTTCTTGAACTTTATTCTTATGTTCTTCTGCATATTCCCTACTAACTTTTAAACGATAACCATCTTTATCGATGTAACAACTATTATCATCATTAATTTCTATCGATGTAAAAGGACAATACTGTGCGCCTAAAACGTTACTTGATGATAGTATTAAAACAATGTCCTCTACAATTTTATAAAGTTCATTAACTGCCTTTTTGACAGTAAAACCATTTGTGGAAATGATAAAGCCATAAGAAGTGAATTCAATATGTGTTCTTTTATTTTTGCAAAAAGAAATGTAATTATTAAGCTTTTCTTTAACAGAATTATCCAAAACACAAGTAAAAATTAAGCGTAATGGTGATACAGTATCAAATAACGAAAAATATAAATTAACTTCATAGTTATCTATTTTTCCATAAAATGTTGTTTTGTTAATTGGCTTTAAGTCATATTTGTAAGTAAAATTTAAAATATCTTTATTCATAATTTTTATAACCTTTCTTCACTAAAAAGATAACAAATTAATGTGTATATTTCAACAAATAAAAATACATTACTATAATTTTAATAAACATAAATTTAATGTATAATACTCTCAAGAGGTGAAATAAATGGAAATATATCCAGAAATGTTTAATGATAAAATTTCTATTTGGAAAAGAATATTTATTTTTTTATTTGATTTTATAACTGCTGCAATTATAAGCTTAACATTGTTATATTCAATTGGAAATCCAGTACTTAAGAATATTTCTAAAAGTGATATCAGTCAAATGAATGTCGTAGTTACTAATGTATGTGAATCTTTTTCTTACCCAATAGAAACCGAATCTATTTATGGTTTAGTTCAAATTGATCAAGATGCATATATGGAACAAAAAATATTAGATAATATGACTGAAGAACAAGCTTATGAAGAATATCAAAAAGCTTATGATAAATTAAATGAAGAGCTTCAAAAGAACGAAGTATACTGCTCTGCATACAAAAACTTCTATGTAAAATATACCATTACAGAAATACTTTGCGTATTTACATCCTTGCTCTTATTTCAACTGATTATTCCGTTTTTAAATCCTAAAAAGCAAACTCTTGGAATGTTATTATTTAAAGCCACTTGTGTGGATCAAAATAATGTTATTCTATCAAATTCTAAAATAACATTAAGATTCTTTATGATTTTTATTGTGGAATTCTTAACTGTTTATTTATTATTAAGTATCATTGGTGAAATTTTTCTAATTTTAATAACTCTAGCGACAATTTCCTTAACAAAAGATAAATCAACTTTCCACGATCTATTAATTAAATCAAAACTTGTCCCTATCAATAACGCTTATAGCGAATAAAATTTCAAACAAAAAGGAGTGCCTAATTTCAAGCATTCCTTTTGTTTTACTTATTTAATTGATAATGAACCCATTGCTAATTGCGCTGTACTTTCTTTATCAAAAAGAATAATATTCTTTCCTTTAAAGAGAATCTTAACATCGGTATCAACCTTATAGTCAATAATACCAAATTCCACAAGTGTAATAATGATGTCATTCAATTTTACCTTAATTGTGGTTTCCATACCGGCTGGTAAAGAAGAATAAACTTTAGTATCAATACCATCTTTATCGTTAATTTCAATAAATTCTGGTCTAATACCTAAAACAACTTTATCTCCTACAATATTTATTGGGGCTAAAGAGGTGTAATGAAGAGTAATTCCATCCATTGATAATAATAAATTACATTCATCTATTATATTTTCAACCTTAGCTTCAATAAAATTCATGGTTGGATTTCCAACAAAATCCGCGACAAAAATATTTGCAGGTTTAGCATATACTTCAAGTGGTGGAGCATATTGTTGAACAACACCTTTTTCCATCAAACAAACTTCTGTTGCAAGAGTCATAGCTTCTAACTGATCATGAGTAACATAAACAAATGTCGAATTAGTTTCAATATGTAATCTCTTTAATTCAGTTCTCATCTCTAACCTTAGTTTAGCATCTAAGTTAGATAATGGCTCATCCATGAATAAAACTGATGGGCGTGGTGCTAAAGTTCTAGCAATTGCAACACGTTGTTGTTGTCCTCCAGATAATTCACTTGGATAACGACCGATAAATTCTTCAATTTTTAATAATTTTAAGAGTTCATCAACTCTTTCTTTAATCTTATCTTTTGGCCATTTCAAATTTTCAAGACCAAAAGCGATATTTTGATAAACTGTCATATGTGGCCATAAAGCATAATTTTGGAATAAAAAGCCAACATTTCTTTTTGCTGGTGAAATATTTATTCCTTTTTCTGAATCAAATACAGTCACACCGTCAATAATGATTTCTCCTGATGTTGGAGTTTCAAGTCCAGCTATCATTCTTAATGTTGTTGTTTTACCACATCCTGATGGACCAAGCAAAGTAACAAAAGCATGATCGTTAATAACCATATTTAAATTATCTACTGCAATAAAATTTCCCCATCTTTTTGTTATATTCTTTAAAATAATTTCTGGCATAACCCTAACCTCCTACACCTTTATCAATCGAAGCACCTGTCAATTTATTTGTTATCAAATTAATTATAAGTACCGTAACAATAATAATTAAATTGATACCATTACTAATTTGAATTGAATCATATGTCTCATAATTTTGTAATACCGCAGTTAAAATAGTTCCTGTACTAGTTAATAAAACAAATAACGATAATTCCCTCATACAAGAAATAAACGGCAATAAATAACCAGAAATAAAACTTGTTTTTTGAATTGGCGCGATAACTTTAAGCATACGTTTCCACCAAGGAACATCGACAATAATTGCCGCTTCTTCAATTTCATTAGACAATTGAAGCATTGCATTTGTCGCAGATCTGGTAGCAAATGGCAAGAATTTAATTGAACCAACGATAATTAATAACGGAATTGAACGATATAAGAATGAAAACATACTTGAACTCGATACCGCCAAATAAACAGTCGAAAATGACATCGCTGGAATTAAATATGGCAAGAATGAAACATTGCTTACAAAATTAGCTAATTTGCTTCTTTTGTTTTTAGCAACAGCATAACCTATCAAAATTCCAAAAGTTCCAGCAAGCAAAGCAACCACTAATGAAACTAATAATGAATTTTTATATGCCGACCATATTTCCTTATTATGTAAAATACCAAAGGAATTACTAATATATTGATTGGTCTCTTCTTTAGCGGTCCAATAATAAGTTGTAAATGTTGAATAATCTCCTGAGGTTTCAAGGAACGATTCTAACGCGAATGAAATAAGTGGAACTATTGCAAAAAACACTGTATATGCAACTACTATTGTAGTAATAATAATTTTAATCGGTTTTTTCAATTTAATTAATGATACTTGTGATGACTTTCCAGTTACAGTTGTAAATGATCTTCTACTATTAGTAACTTTTTGATTTGCCATCATAATACCAATACTAAACAACATTAATATTGTCGCAACAACATAACCTTGTCCCACAGAAGAAGAAGAATTAAATAACGACTTCATTTTTAAAGAAATAGTCATAAATCCATCTTTACCTAAAAACATTGGAACTGTGTAACTACTAATTGAGCTAGCAAATACTAGTAAAACTGTCGATAATAAAGCTGGCATAACAATTGGCAAAGTAATTCGTCTTAAAATTTTAAAACGCGAAGCTTTTAAAATCGTTGCCGCTTCTTCTAAATTAGCATCCATATTTCTTAAAATACCACCGATAAGAATATAAGCAAACGGAGCATAGTGAATTCCTAAGCAAATCGCTATCGGCCAAAAACCATAAACCAATGATGCAGGAGTTCCTATTCCTGTAAGTGCTTGAAGTAATCCTGTTTGAGCTTGCGTTGCTTGTAGATGTATTGTATTTTTAAAGAAATTTTCCCAGAACATTGCAATAGACCATGAAGGCATAATATATGGGAATACAAATACTAATGAAATAAACTTTTTCGCTGGGAAGTCAGTACGAGTAATTAAAAAAGCAATTCCTCCTCCAATAGTTACTGCAATTAAACAAGAAACCATTGACATCAATATTGAATTACCTAACGGCTTCCAGAAAACACTTCGAGCATAGTGATTCTTTCTTTTAAATAAAACCTCACTCCAGTGTTGTAATGTCAATGTATTAACTCTACCAAGCGAAGATTCTCCTCTATGAACCAAAAAAGTATTAAGCAATAAATACACCAAAGGGCAAATAACCATAACTGTTAAAATTATTGTAAAAACAACTAAGATTATATTTGCTGGCTTTGAAAAGTAAGCCTTTATGCTATTCATCTTTTTTTGGAAAGGAGTAAAGGTTTGTTCTTGTGTTACAGAATTATCCATTTAATAATCTCCTTCCTGAAAAAATGGTGTTATGATATTTTCTTACCACAACACCACTAAATCTAATAATTAATTATTTTCCTTCGTATTGTTGGACAAATTGATAAACATCGCGATAGTTTGAAGCAACATATTCTGGATCTTCAATAACTAAGCGTTCTTTCCACCATGATAATGCTTTATCAGTAGAAGCAATTGCCGCTGTTGAGTTTGCGGAATAATAACCATCTTTTGCACCCCATGCAGCGCCAAATCCTTCTGCGGATAATAAGTAATTAATAAATGCGCATGCTGTATATGGATATTTAGCATTATCAGCAACTAAAGCATACATTTTATAACAGAAACCACCAAAACCTAATAAACTATCTCCTTCTTCCATCGCTGGATATGTTAAGTTATTTTTATCTTGTTTGGCAACGCCTTCTTCTTTACAGTCTTTATTCTTATTTAAATTAACTAAAGCCATTGAACCGCCAACACCTTGAGCAACATCTTTACATGCGGTACCATCAGAAGAGTGAGCTTGAGTATTTGTTAAGAACTCAGCAATCCATTTATATCCAATATTTTCATACTTATCTTCTTTAACATAGTCTTTACCATAGAATGATTTATAAGCTGTTTCTAATTTTTCGACCCATTCTTTTGAAGTCAACATAACAAGGAAGTTCATGTTAACATTTTCATTTGAAGGTGTTTTAAATGAAGTATTATGAATATGTCCTTCATCTGCGGATGTACCCGCTAATTGCCATACATTTGTTAAATAATTTTTTAATGAACCTGCAGTAGCGGTATCAGCATTTGTTCCATCATAATTAGTATTATTGTACATAAATACTTTATTAAGATATACCGCAGCTAATGGTTCTTGGTCATCTTTAGCAATATTATCTTTATGATCTTTTGGTAGATAATTTACAAGATAATCATAATTAAGCATTTCATTTTGCAATTTGTTTCCATCTTGTAATAATACCATGTCAGCAACATATTTATTCGATGCGAAAGCTTGTCCTAATTCTGTATAAGTTTCTGCATCACCTTTTTTGGTATTATTTGTTTTAATACCAGTTGCTTCTGTAAAAGCTTCTAATGCTTTTGCTAATTGAGATGAATTACCATAAGTTTGAAGAGTATTATCACCTATCTCTTCTTTGGCTTTTTCGACTAATTCAGCATATGTCATCTTTGATGCTTCACTAACGATTTTTTCGGTTTCTGATTTTGCTTTTCCACCACAACCCGCTAAGATAGCAACACCCATTAACATTGATGCTGAGGCTACAAAAATACTTTTAATTTTTTTCATTTTTTTATTTCCTCCATTAATGAAAAAATTATAGGAGACCTGTTTCTTCGTGTTAGCGCTTTCATTGCGCTTAAAAAAATAATTGCGAAGAGCAAATCACTTATATAAGTATTATAATATTTCCAAAATTAAATGGCAATATTTTTGTAATTTTTCATTTTTAAGCAAAAAAGTGTTAATTGAAAAAGTAAATGCAACAATAAGTTCGCGCGCGTCAACTTTACTTT
>CAZZGL010000020.1:0-19434 GCA_964654155.1 uncultured Staphylococcaceae bacterium
TTGCAAAAGAAGATTCATTTGATAATTATTTAATTTGATAAATGATAAGATAAATGATAAGATAAATGATAAGATAAAACCATTTGATTTAATGATTATTAAAGAAATAGAAAAGAATAAGTATATTACTGTTTCCGAAATAGCGGATATTATTGGAAAGTCAGAAATAACGATATGTAGACATTTAGATTCTTTAGTAAAAAGAGGTTTTGTTATACGAGTTGGTTCTCGTAAAAATGGTTATTGGCAATTAATTAAATAATTACAATCTTGATTAATAATTTATTTGATTTATTTTATTTTTCTTTCATATAATATTAATAGAAGGTTGCTACGCGAGCTAAATAGGCTGATGGCAGCCTTCTTTTATGGTTATTCATTATTTCCGTTTATAAAAATACATATGTTATTGACAAAAATAGATACTAGTGATATTATCTAACTCGGTTAGCAATTTAGGAAGGTGAATGTTATGACACAAGCAGAAATTGAAATATTAATGGATGAATTTATTAAATCTAGACCACTTCTTTTATTAAAAGAAATTGATCATACAAATGCAGGAATAGGTTTAGTACTAAGATTGTTGGATGAATCTGTTGATGGTAGGTTAACTGCAGGCGAGATATCAGATGCGATGAAAGTTAGTACTGCTCGAGTAGCTGTTATTTTAAAAAAAATGATGGCTAAAGGCTTTATTAGCAAAGAGTCTGATAAAAATGATGCTCGCGTAACTATCGTTTGTCTTTCTGAAGAAGGAAGAAAAAAAGCTAACGAAATAAAAGAAAGCAATATTAATCAAATGAGAACATTAATTGAAGAATTTGGTGAAGAAAAATTTAAACAATTTATTGTTCTATCATATGAACTTAAAGAAAAAATAGAGAATGTGTTTTCTTTTAAAAAGCATTTTTAAAGATAGTATGGACAAAAGTCCTTATTATTTTTAAACAAATAGCTAACCAAGTTAGCAAAATGGAAAGGAGATTTTTATATGTTTAAATTATTAAAAAAATTAAAGCCCATTGATTGGATTTATGTTGCTATTTCTGTTGTTTTTATAGTTGTACAGGTGTGGCTTGATGTCACGATGCCAACATATATGAAAGAGATAACATTATTAGTTGAGACACCGGGAAGTGAAATGTTAGAAATATGGAAATCCGGTGGAATGATGCTTTTATGTGCATTAGGAAGCTTTTTTGCGTGTGTGATAACTGCAATATTCTCCGCGCGTATAGGTAGTGATTTAGCTTGGGCAATTCGTGGTAGCTTATTTAAAAAAGTACAAACTTTTTCTATGGAAGAAATTGGCAGGTTTTCAACAGCTAGTCTTATAACCCGTTCCACAAATGATATTCAACAAGTCTTAACTCTAATTGTTATGGGATTACAAATGCTTATTAAAGCACCTATTACAGCAATTTGGGCTATTTGTAAAATTGCCGATAAAGAATGGGAGTGGTCAATAGCGGTTATTGCTGGAGTTGTTATAGTTTTAGTTACAGTTGCAATTTGTATTTCATTAGCGCTTCCAAAAATTCGTAAAATGCAAAAATTAACCGATGATATAAATCGTGTAACTCGAGAAAATTTAAATGGCTTAAATGTTGTTAGAGCTTATAATGCTGAATATTATCAAGAAAGCAAGTTTGAATCTGTAAATGATACCCTTACAAAAACACAATTATTTTCACAACGAGCGATGTCCTTTTTGATGCCAACTATGCAACTTGTTATGAGTGGACTTTCTCTTTCTGTTTATTGGATAGGAGCAATGTTAATAAATAATACAGAACAATTTTCAAATCGTGTATTGCTATTTTCAGATATGGTTGTTTTTAGCACTTATGGTACTCAAATTGTTATGGCGTTCATGATGCTTGTTATGATTTTTATGATGATGCCTCGAGCTTTGGTGGCGAGTAAACGGATTAATGAGGTTTTAGATACAGAACCAACAATTAAAAATGGAACTATTATTAATGGTAAGGAAGAAATGCAAGGAGAAGTTACTTTTGAACATGTATCTTTTCGTTATCAAGATGCCGAAGACTATGTATTACATGATATTTCATTTACTGTGAAAAAAGGCGAAACTGTAGCGTTTATTGGTTCTACTGGCTGTGGTAAAAGTACTGTTATTAATTTAATACCGAGGTTTTATGATGCGACTGACGGAGAAGTTATTGTTGATGGGGTTAATGTTAAAGAATATGATGAACATGCATTAAGAAATAAAATTGCTTATGTATCACAAAAAGCGATTTTGTTTTCCGGCTCAATAAGTTCAAATATTGCTTTTGGTGATAATGGTCAAGATGAAATTACTGATGAAATAATAAAAGAGGCAATTGAAATTGCACAAGCAAGGGATTTCGTTGATTCTTTAGAAGAATCTTATGAAGGATATGTAGCACAGGGAGGAACTAATTTCTCAGGTGGACAAAAACAACGATTATCGATAGCAAGAGCAATTGCAAGAAATGCTGAAATTATTATTTTTGATGATTCATTTTCTGCGCTTGATTATAAAACTGATAAAATACTTCGTAAAACCTTAGATAAAAGGTGCAAAGATGTTACACGACTAATTGTGGCACAACGGATTGGTACAATTCGCGATGCAGATAAAATAATAGTGTTAGATGAAGGAAGAATGGTTGGCATTGGAACGCATGAAGAATTAATGAAAACTTGTGAAACATATAAGCAAATCGCATTGTCACAACTTTCAAAGGAGGAACTTGCATAATGAAAAAAAGAGAATATGAGCTAGGACAAACTGAAGTTAATTCTAGACCTAGAGGTCCTATGAATGGAAGAATGGGAAAAGGAGAAAAAGCAAAAGATCTTGTCGGAACATGGAAAAAACTTTTTGGTTATTGTGGTAAATTTATACCCTTGATTATTGTTGCTATTATTTGTGCAATGTGTGGAGCTATATTAACAATCTTAGGTCCGGATAAATTATCAGATTTAACAAGACATATCCAAAATGCTTTTATTAAAGGCACTGAAGAAAGTAAAGAAGCTTTAGATGCGATTTTTAAAATTGGTATTACACTTGTATTCTTCTATGCATCTAGTTGGATATTAACTATTTTACAAAATTTATTAATGACTACAGTAACGCAACGAATATCTAAGAATATGCGAGGAGATATTTCTAGAAAAATAAATAGATTACCAATGTCATACTACAACCACACTTCAACTGGTGATGTTTTATCTAGAGTTACAAATGATGTTGATACAATTAGCCAATCATTTAATCAAAGCATTGGTTCATTAATATCGCAAATTGTTTTATTCTTTGGTAGTTTAATCATGATGTTTATAACAAATTGGATCATGACTTTAACAGCAGTTTTATCGACATTTATAGGTTTTGCATTAATGATGTTAATTATGAAAAAGAGTCAAGGCTTTTTTAATCGTAATCAAAGAGATTTAGGCGCTTTAAATGGACATATTGAAGAAATGTATGCAGGTCATACCATTATTAAAGCTTATAACGGAGAAAAACAAGTTATAGATGAATTCGATGAACTTAATGCAAAATTAAGAGACAGTGGCTTTAAAGCTCATTCTTTTTCTGGACTTATGATGCCTCTTATGACATTTATTGGTAATTTTGCTTATGTTGCAGTTTGCATTGTTGGTGCGGTTTTAACAATGAATGGTACGATTGATTTTGATGTTATCATTGCGTTTATTCTTTATGTTCGTTATTTCACTCAACCTCTTTCTCAAATTGCTCAATCAATGCAATCATTACAATCCGCAGCAGCGGCAGGAGAACGTGTTTTTGAGTTCCTTGAAGCAGAAGAAATGGAAGATGAAAGTTATAAAGTAAAGAAGTTAGGTGAAATTCAAGGACAAGTAGAGTTTAAACATGTTAAATTTGGATATGAAGATTCTGATAAAATAGTTATTAATGATTTTTCTGCGATTGCTATGCCTGGTCAAAAAATAGCTATTGTTGGACCTACTGGAGCAGGCAAAACTACAATGGTTAACTTGTTAATGCGTTTTCATGAAATTCAAGATGGAGAAATATTGATAGATGGAATATCTACAAAAGATATGACTAGAGAAGAAGTGCATAATCTATTTTGTATGGTTTTGCAAGACACTTGGTTATTTGAAGGTACGATAAAAGAAAATTTGGTTTATTCTACAGAAAATGTTTCAGATGAACAAATTATAAAAGCTTGTAAAGCAGTAGGATTACATCATTTTATTAAGACCCTTCCAAATGGCTATAATTCAGTTTTATCTGATCAATTAAATTTGTCTCAAGGACAAAAACAACAATTAACAATTGCAAGAGCGATGATAGCAAATAAACCAATGCTAATACTTGATGAAGCAACAAGTTCAGTTGATACTAGAACAGAATTAAAAATCCAAGAAGCGATGGATCAATTAATGAAAGAACGTACTTCTTTTGTTATCGCACATAGACTTTCAACAATTAAAAACGCTGATTTAATTCTTGTAATGAAAGAAGGCGACATTATTGAAAGTGGAACTCATGAAGAATTATTAGAAAAAGGCGGTTTTTATGCGGAATTATATAATTCACAATTTGAAGAATCTTTATAAATAATTAACAGAATTAGGGGGGCTACAAAACATAAAAAGTTTTAGCCTCTTTTTTTAAAAAAAGAGCGGTTTTCGCTCTTCTATCAAATTTTTTATTAGTTATTTATTTCTTTATTAAACTTTTCGATATCTTTAGTTTTACCGACGATAAATATAATATCTCCTGGTTCGATGTTATCAGTTGCTTTAGGAGCGAATGTTTTTGTTTTTCGATTAATTAGAATTATATTTACATTAAAAATATTACGTGGATTTAAGAAAGCGATAGTTTGTGGTCTAAAGTTTTTATTAATTGAAATTTGAACAACAGAGAAGTTGTTTCCTAAAGAATAATAATCAGTGAAAGATTCATTTTGTAAACGATTAGCAAGACCAGTACCCGCCATACGTTGAGGAGCAACAACTTCATCCGCACCTAATTTTTTTAAGATTGGAGCATAGTATTCATTATCAACACGGACAGTTAGGTGCTTAATTCCCATTTCAACAAGGATAACGGTTGTTAAAATGGAAGCTTGAATATTATTTCCATAAGCGATAATTGCGTGGTCAACGCTTTTAATATCAAGTTCTTTTAAAGCTTTTTCATCAGTAGCATCGGCGATGAAAACTGTTGGGATAAAAGCAGCAGCTTTTTTTACTCTTTCTTCATCAATATCAATTGCCATAACATCGGCGTCATGACGCGCAAGTTCTTCAACAAGTGATAAACCGAATTGACCTAAGCCAAATACTGCAAATGTTTTTTTCATAAGTTAATTCCTCCTAACCAACGACAACATTTTCTTCAATATATTTTACACGTTGTGTGTCATCTTTGTTTAACGAATTTGAGAAAACACTAACAACGGTCATTGGACCCACACGACCAAAGAACATTAAAAAGCATAATACAACTTTGCTTCCAGAAGATAAAATTGGAGTTAATGATTGTGAATAACCAGCAGTTCCTAATGCAGAAAAACATTCAAATAATATTTTTCTTGCATCATCTTCTACAGTGGCATCGTTTGTTTTTTCAATCAATATAATTGTTAAAAATCCAGTTATTAAAACAATCATAGCAATAAAGATTAATGACATTGCTTTCATAATAGAATCTTGAGAAATATATCGTTTAAAAGCAATAGTTTTTTTGCCACGAATGAAGGAAAAAATAGCTAATAAAATAACGAATAAAGTTGTTGTTTTGACGCCTCCACCGGTAGAAAGAGGAGAAGCTCCAAAGAACATTAGAATTTCCATAATAAATTCGCCAGGAAGAGATAACCTGTTCATATCATATGAAGCAAACCCGGCAGTTCTTGCGGATACGCTTTGGAATAAAGCTTCTAATAATGTCATACCATTTGAAAATTCGAAGATAAACAATGCAATAGTGCCAAAAACAATCAAACATGCGGTTGTTACTAGAACGATTTTTGTAAAACAAGACCATCGTTTAGGTTTGTTTTTAACTATATCATCTATTACCGGAAATCCTAATCCACCGATAATGATTAATAGCATTGTTATGATGTTAAAATATATATCGCTTGATAAGCTTGTTAATGATGAGTCTCCTAATAAATCAAAACCGGCGTTATTAAATGCAGAAACCGTATGAAATATAGATAAATAAGCTCCTTTTAACCATCCGTAATTAGGTATAAAATGAATTGCGCTTAATATAACTCCAATTCCTTCAATGATAAAAGTATACTTAATCGCTGTTTTAACAAAACCGATAACTCCATCAAATTTTGTTACATTTAAAGCTTCTTTTAACATAAATCTATCAACCGCGCCAATTTTAATTCCTAAAATCGATAAAACAAATGTAAATATTGTTATGAATCCTAGGCCGCCAATTTGGACAAGAAGCATTAGGGTTATTTGTCCAAAAATGGTTAGTTCTGAAACAAGGCTTGGATATGGAGTTAAACCGGTAACACAAACACCAGATGTTGATAGTATAAGTGCATCCCAATAATTACCCCAATTATTACTTCGATGGCTAAATGGAAGAACGAGCAAAAAAGAACCGATGAAAATAACTGATGCAAAACTTAATAAAACCAATGAGTATGGAGATATTTTCAATTTTCTCATATTGATTCCTCCTTACAAGCCATAAGATAAAATCACGATAATTGTAGTACAAAATGCTTCTTTTGTCTATAAATTTAGCAGATATTTTGGTGATTGAAAATCAACTTTTTTTCAAAAAAAACTTGTTTTTATTTTTCGTTTGTTGTACACTATCAAAGCGTAATGCCCTCGTGCGCAATGCGCGTGTATATAGGGTTTACCGTAGATAGGTATGTGGAAGGATGAAGCGATTTATCCATTAAACCACAACACGGACTCAAATACTTGAAAGAAGGAGGAATGTCACGTGAGTAAAAAGATCGCAAAAGTCGTTAAATTGGAACTTGTTGGCGGTGAAGCTAAACCAGGACCAAAACTAGCATCTGCTGGTATTGTTATGCCAAAATTTTGTACAGATTTTAACGCTAAAACAGCTGACCGTCGTGGAGAAATTGTCCCAGTAATTATTACTGCGTACGAAGACAAATCATTTGATTTTGTTATCAAGACTTCACCAGTTGCTGGTTTATTATTAAAAGCTGCTGGAATTTCAAAAGGATCTAGTAACTCAAAAACCACAAAAGCTGGTCATATCAGCAAAGATGAACTTCGCAAAATTGCTGAATACAAAATGCCAGATCTCAATTGCAACGATGTCGAAGCTGCTATGAGAATTATTGCTGGTACTGCTCGTAATATGGGCATCGTTATCGACGACTAATAAACACGTGGGAGGGAAAAACCCGCTAGGACCACCAAGGAGGAAATTATGAAGAAAGGTAAAAAGTATCAAGCCGCTGCTAAATTGGTAGACACAAGTAAGTTCTATACAATTGCCGAAGCTTGTGAGCTTGTCAAACAAACATCCACTGTTAAATTTGATGCAACAATCGGTGTTTCATTTAGATTAAATGTTGATCCAAGACAAGCTGATCAACAAATTCGTGGTACATTAATTCTTCCGCATGGAAACGGAAAGACAAAGAGAGTACTTGCAATTACAAATAAAATTGAAGAAGCAAAAGCTGCTGGCGCTGATTTTGTCGGTGGTAAAGAAATGCTTGAAAAAATTCAAAAAGAAAACTGGTTCGATTTCGATATTATCGTTGCGACACCAGATATGATGGGTGAACTTGGTAAAATGGGTCGTCTTTTAGGACCTAAAGGATTAATGCCAAACCCAAAAACCGGTACTGTTGCAGTTGATATTGCAAAGGCTATTACCGAGATTAAAGCTGGTAAAGTTGAGTATCGTGTCGATAAAGAAGGAAACATTCATGTAGCGATTGCTCGTGTTTCTTTTGATACCGATAAAATTATTGATAACCTTACCGCAGTATGTGACACAATTGTTAAAGTTAAACCATCTGCAGTCAAAGGTACCTACATCAAAAATGCTGTTATCCATACGACCATGGGACCAGCTATTAAAATCACATTTGAAGGTCGTTAATTAAGGAAAGCATTCAATATACCATAGACAGCAACGGCCAAGGGGCTTAATAATGTTGCCGAGGTAGCGAATAATACAAACAAAATTATTCCCCCGTAGTTATGGGTTAAACTTCATTGTATATTGAAGCCTCAATAAAAAATTTTAAATAGGAGGTGTAAATGATGAATCAAGATGTCTTAAAAAATAAGCAAGAAGTCGTTGCAACAGTTGCTGATAAACTTCAAAAATCTGGTTCTTTAACCATTGTTGAATATCATGGTTTAACAGTCGCGCAAACAACCGCACTTCGTCGTTCATTACGCGCTGAATCTGCAGAAATGACAGTTTATAAAAACTCATTAGTGGAACGCGCTGCTAAAGAACTCGGATATGATGGTTTAGAAGAGTTCTTAGCTGGACCAAATGCTTTCATCTTTTCAGAAGATGTTATTGCCGGACCAAAAATTATTGCAAAGGCAGCAAAGAAAAATGAACATCTCGTCATCAAAGGCGGAGTCGTTGACGGTAAAGTATTAACCGCTGACGAAATGAAAGTCATCGCAACCTTACCAGGACGTGACGGACTTATCTCTATGTTCTTATCGTGCTTACAAGCACCTGTCCGTAAATTTGCTTGCGCTATTCAAGCTATTGCGGATAAACAAAATTAATTTTCTTATAGGAGGATACAACAATGGCAAAATTATCAAATGCAGAAATTATTGCATCAATTAAAGAAATGAGCATTCTTGAACTTCATGAATTAGTGAAGGCAATTGAAGAAGAATTCGGTGTTACCGCCGCCGCACCAGTTGCAGCAGCCGCCGCACCAGTTGAAGAAGAAGCAGCAAAAGGACCAACCGAAGTTAACTTAATCTTAAAGAGTTTTGGTACTGCTAAAGTTGCAGTCATTAAGGCTGTTGTCGCAATTACAGGACTTGGCTTAATGGATGCTAAGAAACTCGTTGATGCTGCTCCATCAACCATTAAAGAAAAAATCTCACCAGTCGAAGCAGAAGAACACAAAAAGGCTCTTGTTGCTGCCGGTGCTGAAGTTGAAATTAAGTAATTCGACAAACTTTATTAATTCTAAAACCTGCTTTTTAATGGCGGGTTTTTGTCGCATTTAAGGGAGGAATGAATGTGCCACAATATTTCGACAATGTTCCTGAACTTAGTTCGAAAAAAAGGACTATTTCATTCTCTATTAAGGAAAAAGAAATTTCTTTTATAAGCGACATTGGCGTCTTTTCAAAAGATAAAGTGGATGAAGGGACAATAGCGCTTTTGAAGGTGTTATTGTCTCGTCCGCTTTTTGGAAAGATTTTAGATTTAGGTTCTGGTTATGGAGCATTAGGATTAACTCTTGCCTCATTTAACTCTGATTGCCAATTTGTGCTTGCGGATATAAACGAGCGAGCCCTCGCCCTTGCCAAAGAAAATCAAAAAAGGCTCCACCTCGAAAATGTTACTTGTGTAATTAGTAATATTTACGAAAATATAAATGAATTATTCCATTCAATTGTCATAAATCCGCCTATTCGTGCGGGTAAAAAAGTTATTTATCCGATGTTTGAAGGCGCATATGAACATTTGATTGATGACGGTTCACTTTTTATCGTCATCCGTAAATCTCATGGTGCTCATTCAGCTGAAGCATTTATTAAAAGTGTTTTTGGAAATTGTTCCTTATTAAAAAAGGAAAAAGGGTACTACATTTATGAAGCGAAAAAAGTGACAAATAAAAATGATGAAAGAGGTGCTATACATTAATGATTAGAAAACCACTTAATAACAATCGTATTGACTATTCAAAAATCAGCGGAACTTTACCACTTCCTAACTTAGTGGAAATCCAAACCGAATCCTTCCGTTGGTTTATCGAAAAGGGAATTGACGAAGTTTTACATGATGTCTTCCCAATTTCAAACTACAGTGAAACATTACAAATTGAATATGTTAGCTGTCGTTTTGATGCTCCAAAATATAATTATTTAGAATGTAAAGAACGTGACACTACTTATAGTGCTCCTCTTCGTGTTACTCTTCGTTTGTGTTTTATGGAAACAGGCGAAATTAAAGAATCCGAAGTATTTATGGGTGATTTTCCACTTATGACTGATAGTGGAACATTCATTATTAATGGCGCAGAACGTGTTATTGTTTCTCAATTAGTTCGTTCTCCAGGTGCATATATGTCCAAAATTATGGATAAGTCTGGAAAATATCTTTATGAAGGCGATTTAATTCCAACAAGAGGTACATGGTTACAATTTGAATCGGATCAAAAAGACATTCTTTCTGTTCGTATCGATCGTCAACGTAAGATGAACGCAACCATTCTTTTAAAAGCTTTAGGTTTAGAAAATGACGCGGAAATCGAAGAATTATTTGGTGTTCGCGATAACTTACACGGCACACTTGAAAAAGATACAGAAATTAATACAGCACAAAAAGCTTTATTTGAAATTTTCCGTAAATTAAAACCAGGAGAACCAGTTACTGAAGAAGGATCTGCAAACTATTTAGTGCAAAAGTTCTTCGATCATAAACGTTATGATCTTGGTAGAGCAGGCCGTTATAAATATGCTGAAAAATTAGGTATTTACAATCGTTTAGTTGATCGTATTCTTGCAGAACATCTTATTTCTGCAGATGGAGAAGTTGTTTATCCAAAAGGAACATTATTAACCAAAGAAATGGTTGATGATTTAAAAGAACAACATTTCTTTGAAAAGGGTGCACATACAAGAGAAGTATCTATAAATACTCGTTTAGATACTCATAACATTGTTAATTTCATTCATGTTTATACAGATGAATCTATGACTGAAGTTGCTCCTATTGTAGGTACTGATTTAAATTTAACCACTGCATGTGTTACTATTCCAGACATTTATGCCGTATTTTCATATTTTATGAATATTATGGATGGCATTGGAAGTACAGATGATATTGACCACCTTGGTAATCGTCGTGTTCGCTGCGTTGGTGAATTAATTGAAAACCAATTCCGTATTGGTCTTTCAAAAATGGGTAAAGCTGTTAGAGAAAAAATGTCTATTACTGATTTAGCTAGTGTTACTCCACAATCTCTTATTAATATTCGTCCGTTAACTGCGGCAATTAAAGAATTCTTTGCTACATCTCAATTGTCTCAATTTATGGATCAAACTAACCCACTTGCAGAATTGACAAATAAACGTCGTTTATCTGCTTTAGGTCCAGGTGGTTTAACAAGAGATCGTGCTTCATTTGAAGTTCGTGACGTTCACTATTCTCATTATGGACGTATTTGTCCTATTGAAACACCAGAAGGTCAAAATATTGGTTTAATTAACAATTTAGCATCCTATGCTAAAGTTAATTCGTTTGGTTTTATTGAAACTCCATACCGTATTGTTGATCCTGAAACTAGAAGAGTCTTAGATGATGCTGTTTATTTATCCGCAGATGATGAAAGAACTCATACCATTGCCCAAGCTAATGTTAAAATTGATGAAAATGGTGAAATTTTAGATGAACGTATTATTTCTCGTAAGGATGGAGAAAACGTTGTCGCAACTAAAGAAGAAATTGAATATATCGATGTTTCTCCAAAGCAAATTGTTTCTATTGCTTCAGCGTGTATTCCATTCTTAGAAAATGATGATACAACTCGTGCTTTGATGGGTGCAAACATGCAACGTCAAGCATTACCACTTTTAAGACCACACGCTCCATTTGTTGGAACAGGTATGGAACATGTTATTGCACGTGATTCCGGAAGTGCAGTCGTTTCTAAACATAATGGTGTCGTTAAATATGTCGATTCTAGAAAAATCATTATTATTGATGAAAATGGCGAAGAATTTGAGTATCGTTTACAAAAATTTGGACGTAGTAACCAAGGTACTTGTATTAACCAAACACCAATTGTTAAAGTTGGACAAGAAATTAAGGTTAAAGATGTTATTGCCGATGGTCCTGCAATGGATCAAGGTGATTTAGCTTTAGGACAAAATGTTACTATTGCTTTCATGACTTGGAATGGATATAACTATGAAGACGCAGTTATTATGTCTGAAAGACTTGTAAAAGAAGATGTATATACAACAATTCATATTGAAGAGTATGAATTAGAATGTCGTGTCACTAAACTTGGTGAAGAAGAAATTACTCGCGATGTTCCAAATATCAATGAAGACGCGAAAGCATTCCTTGATGAACGCGGTATTATTATTCCAGGTGCGGAAGTTAAAGAAGGCGACATTTTAGTTGGTAAAGTTACTCCAAAAGGACAAACAGAACCAACTCCAGAAGAAAAATTGTTAATGGCTATTTTTGCGGAAAAAACTAAAGATGGAAAAGATAGCTCACTTCGTGTTCCACATGGTGGTGCTGGTATTGTTTTAGATGTTAAGATTTTCTCTCGTAAAAATGGTGATGAATTACCTCCAGGTGTTAATGAAGTTGTACGTGTTTATATCGTACAAAAGAGAAAGATATCTGAAGGTGATAAGATGTCTGGACGTCATGGTAATAAAGGTGTTATTTCCCGTATTTTACCAGTTGAAGATATGCCATTCTTACCAGATGGTACACCAGTTGATATTATGTTAAACCCACTAGGTGTTCCTTCTCGTATGAATATTGGACAAATTTTGGAAATCCATTTAGGTATGGCTTGTAAAAAATTAGGATTAAAAATTGCTACACCTGTATTTGATGGTATGACCAATGAAGAGATATATGAATTAATGGATCGTGCCGGTATGGCTAAAGATGGAAAAACCATTCTTTATGATGGAAGAACCGGAGATCGTTTCGACGAACGTATTTCTGTAGGTGTTATGTATATGATTAAACTTGTTCACATGGTTGATGATAAGTTACATGCACGTGCAACAGGACCATATTCACTTGTTACTCAACAACCATTAGGTGGTAAAGCACAAAATGGTGGACAAAGATTTGGTGAAATGGAAGTTTGGGCTCTTGAAGCATATGGAGCTGCACATATTTTACAAGAAATATTAACCATTAAATCAGATGATCGTGTTGGTCGTAAGAAAACTTACGAAGCAATTATTAAACAACATGATATTCCAAAATCCGGTATTCCAGAAGCATTCTTAGTTTTACAAAAAGAATTGCAAGGTCTTGCTATCGATGTTCGTTTATTAGATCAAAATGGCGAAGAAATTGATGCGACCGCAATTTCAAAACAAAATGAAG
Organism: uncultured Staphylococcaceae bacterium; assembly: GCA_964654155.1. Classification (GTDB taxonomy): domain Bacteria; phylum Bacillota_I; class Bacilli_A; order RFN20; family CAG-826; genus CAG-826. The sequence continues at coordinate 13,334 of CAZZGL010000020.1, forward strand.
CGGAAGAAAGAAAGATTTCATCTTCAATCCGTGAAATAACTAGTGAATATATTATTGAAGACACAAGCGATTTGCTTGATGATGATGAATAGGAGGAGAGAAAGATATGTTTGATGTTAAACGTTTAGCGGCAATTCAAGTCGGTCTTGCTTCTCCAGAACAAATTCGTTCATGGTCTCATGGCGAGGTTAAAAAACCTGAGACCATTAACTACCGTTCTCAAAAGCCAGAACCAGATGGTCTTTGCTGTGAAAGAATATTTGGTCCTGCAAAAGATTTTGAATGTCACTGTGGTAAATATAAGAAAATTCGTTTTCAAGGAATCACATGTGAAAAATGTGGTGTTGAAGTTATTTCAAAAGAAGTTCGTCGTGAAAGAATGGGACATATTGAACTTGCTTCTCCATGTACACATATTTGGTATTTAAAAGGTATTCCTTCAAGAATGGGATTAATATTAGCTATCCCACCAAAACAACTTGAAGAAGTAGTTTATTTTGCTGCGCATATTTGTTTAAATCCAGGAACTTCAACAGTTCTTCAATATCGTGGATTTTTAGATGAAAAAACAGCGCGTTTAGAATTTATTGCGGCAATTAGAGAATTCCAACCTCAAATTCCACAAGATTCATATGATTATGCTCGTTGTGAAGAATATATTTCAAAAATGGAAAGACCAAGTGAAACCTTTGATTTCTATACAATTTCTTCATTCATTTCAAAATACACAGGTGCTGAATTTGGTGAAGGTGCTGAAGCAATTAAAAGATTGTTACAAGAAGTTGATTTAGATAAAGAATTAGCGGATTTAACTGCGGAATTAAAAGGAACTCAAGGTAAAAAGAACCAAAGAAGACTCCAATTAATTAAACGCTTAGAGGCTATTAATGCTTTTCGTTTAAGTAATAATAAACCAGAATGGATGGTTTTAGATGTAATTCCAGTTATTCCACCTGATTTACGTCCAATGCTTCCTCTTGATGGAGGTCGTTTTGCGACAGCAGATTTAAATGATCTCTATCGTCGTGTTATTACTCGTAATGCACGTTTAAAGAAATTAATTGATATGAATGCTCCATCAGTTATCTTGATGAACGAAAAACGTATGCTTCAAGAAGCTGTTGATGCTTTAATTGATAATGGTCGCCGTAATAAACCTGTTCAAGGAGCAGGTGGAAGACCACTTAAATCATTATCAAGTGCTTTGAAAGGTAAACAAGGTCGTTTCCGTCAAAACTTACTTGGTAAACGTGTCGACTATTCTGGTCGTTCTGTTATTGCTGTTGGACCTGATTTAAAGATGTATCAATGTGGTTTACCACGTGAAATGGCAATTCAATTATTACGTCCTTACATTGCTTCTTTATTAATTAAAAGAGGCTTTGCTACTGCACATAAACAAGCAGATAAAATTATTGACCGTTATGAAGAATGTGTTTTTGATATCGTTGAAGAGATTATCGGTCAACATCCTGTATTATTAAACCGTGCACCTACATTACATAGATTAGGTATTCAGGCATTCCAACCAAAACTTGTTGATGGAAGAGCAATTCGTTTGCACCCACTTGTTTGTACTGGATTTAATGCTGACTTCGATGGTGACCAAATGGCGGTTCACGTTCCTCTTTCAAAAGCGGCTCAAGAAGAAGCTTTACATTTGATGCTTGCGTCAAATAATATTTTAGGACCAAAAGATGGAAAACCAATCGTTACTCCATCTCAAGACATGGTTTTAGGAAACTATTATTTAACCTTAGAATCAAATAAAAATGATTTCTTAGCAAAAGCGGAAGAATGTCGCGCTCGTGAAGACTTTGAAGAAGCAGAACGCTATGAAATGTATGCAGAAAGTGAAGGTAAGGTATTCCGTAATCGCGATGAAGTAATGTTAGCGTATCAAACAAAGCAAATACATTTACATAACCGTATTGCGATTCCAGGACACGCTTTAGGCAAAACTCAATTTACTGATGAAATGAATAATGGATATTTAATTACTACTGTTGGTAAAATCATCTTCAATAGTATTTATCCAAATGACTTTCCATATTTAAATGATATTAGTAAAGAAAACCTTTTAGGTGATTTAGATCGATTCTTTGTTCCAAAAGGAACGAATATTCGTGAATATATTAGTAATCTTCCACTTGTTGAACCATTTGGTAAAAAACAATTAGGATTAATTATTAATGAAATATTCCGTCGTTATGGTACAAGTAAGACTTCTGTTGTTCTTGATAAGATGAAAGATCAAGGTTTTGCTTATTCCACAATTGCAGGTATTACTGTTTCTATCGCCGATATGACAATTATCGAAGGTAAGGAAGAATTAATTGCGGAAGGTGATCGTAAGGTTGATGAAATCAATAAACTTTATCGTAAAGGTTTATTAACAGATAAAGAACGTTATGAACATGTTGTTGCCGTTTGGGGCGATCGTGAAACCGGCGTTTTAAAACAAGTTGAAAAATTATTAAAAGTTAAAATGGCTAAAGAAACAAGGAATCCAATGTTTATGATGAGTGCTTCCGGTGCTCGTGGTAATACATCGAACTTCTTACAATTAGTTGGTATGCGTGGTTTGATGGCTAAGCCAACCGGTGAACCAATTGAATTACCAATTAAATCTTGTTTCCGTCAAGGTATGAATGTTAGTGAATTCTTTATTGCTACCCACGGTGCCCGTAAGGGTGGTGCGGATACTGCGTTAAAGACCGCTGACTCAGGATACTTAACAAGACGTTTAGTTGATATTTCACAAGACGTTATTGTTCGTGAAGAAGATTGTCATACAGATCATGGATTTATTGTTTCAGAAATACGTGATACATCGCAAGATGCTGTTATCGTTCCATTATTCGATCGTTTAGTGGGTCGTTATACAATTCGTGATGTCGTTAATCCAACTACTGGTGAAGTCATTGTTCCAGGTAATTACTTAATGAGTGAAGATGATGCAAAACGCATTATTGACGCTGGTATAACTCATGTTGAAATTCGTTCGTTATTTGGTTGTGAAACTAAAGATGGTGTTTGTAAACATTGTTATGGTCGTAACTTAGCGACTGGCGAATTAGTACAACTTGGTGAAGCAGTTGGTATTATGGCGGCTCAATCAATTGGTGAACCTGGTACACAATTGACCATGAGAACATTCCATACAGGTGGTGTTGCTGGTGGCGATATTACAATGGGTCTTCCACGTGTTCAAGAATTATTTGAAGCTCGTAATCCAAAAGGTGAAGCCGTTATTTCAGAAATAACTGGAGAAGTTGATTCAATTTCTGAAAATGGTGGTCGTTATACCGTTGTTGTCAAAAATGACTTAGATACTAAAGAATATATTACCAATTTTGGTGCTCGTTTAAGAGTTAAAGTTGGTCAACATATTAAAAATGGTGAAAAGATTACAGAAGGTACAATTTCTCCTAAGAAATTACTTGAAGTTTCTGATGTTACCGAGGTTCAAAAGTATATCTTAAAAGAAGTACAAAAAGTTTATCGTTCACAAGGTATTGCTATTTCTGATAAGCATATTGAAGTTATTGTTAAACAAATGCTTCGTAAGTTTGCTGTTATTGATGGAGGAGATACTCCTTTACTTCCAGGAACTCGTGTTGATGTGGTTGAATTTACCAATCAAAACGAAAAAGCTCTTCTTGAAGGTAAAAGACCTGCAGTTGCGCGTCCATTAGTATTAGGTATTACTAAAGCAGCATTAGAAACTGAATCATTCTTATCTGCGGCATCATTCCAAGAAACCACACGTGTCTTAACCGATGCGGCAATTAGAGGTAAAACTGATGTTTTACATGGTTTGAAGGAAAATGTTATTACTGGTAAATTGATTCCAGCTGGTACTGGATTAAGAGATTTAGAGACTGAAGAGGAAATATTAGAATCCTTCGATGTTGAAGAAACAATGGATGCAGTTAAAAATCAATATATTGAAAATTAATAATTAGGGGCTAGGCTATCTAGCCTCTTTTAAAAAAATAGCTACAATTAATAAATTAATGCTGTTCTGATATAATTTGGAATTATTTATATCATATGTGCAAAAAATAGTTGTAGCTTTTATATCATGTTAATGATATAATACATGAAACTATATTCGTTACGAAATAGTATAAGATTGATAAGTTTTAAAAGGAGGATATTTTAATGAAAAAAATAAATTTTCTATTTTCTGCAGCAATGTTGTTAACGGTAGCTGTGGGTTGTGGAAACTCTAATAATCCTACAACAGGTGTTACCACTACACAACCAGGAACAACATCGGGAAATACAACTAAGGGCTGGCCTGAAGGATTTGTTGAAAATAGTGGTTTAGGTGGAACAAATTATAGACAAGTTAATTCTCAAGAAATGAGCGTTACTCTTTCTGATGAATTAGAACAAGAAGAAACAATTTGTTTAAGTTCCACAGGTGAACAAAATATTTTAGTTATTCCGGTAGAATTTCCTGATTATACGGCAGATTCAATTCCTGTTGGAAGAGATCAAGCTTTACAAGATATTCATTACGCATTTAATGGTACAAGTGAAGAAACTGGTTGGGAATCTTTAAGTAGCTACTATTATAAATCAAGCTATGGCAATCTAGATCTTAATTGTTTTGTTACATCTGAATGGTATATGTGTGATAAATCTGTTGAAGATTTGCTTGAATATTGGGCGACTGTTAGCTGGAACAATGGTGGTAATAACGGCTATAACTCATCATGGTATTGGTTACGTGGAGCAGTTGAATGGTATCGTGAAAATTGGGAAGCAAAAGGTTGGCCTGATATTAAAACTTTTGATAAGGATAATGATGGAAGATTAGATGGCGTTTGGCTTGTTAATAGCGCAGCAGTTTTAGCTAGAGATTCACATGATTTCTGGGCATATACATATTGGGATTATAACAATCAATATGTTACCAATAATGGCGGTAAATATGATCCTGATCATCCAGTTGCTCATGCATATGTAAGTGCAAGTTATAACTTTTTATTAAATGGTGGTTATACTGATGCAAATGGCACAAAATTAATGGATTGTCATACAGTTATCCATGAAACCGGACACTTATTAGGACTTCCAGATTACTATACATATGATGATGGAAAATGGGGACCAGCCGGTGGATGCGATATGATGGATAATAATGTTGGAGATCATAATGCATTCTCAAAAATTCTTTATGGCTGGACTTCACCTTATGTAGTAGAAGGTGATGCAGAAATTACTATTCGTCCATTTGAATCAAGTGGAGATTGTATTATTGTCAAAAATGGTTGGAATGGACATGGATTTGATGAGTATTTAATTATAGAATATTACACTCCTACAGGTCTAAATGAATTGGATTCTAAAGAGCAATATATGGGACAATATCCAAAATTACCAACCGCAAGTGGAATTAAAATTTATCATGTTGATGCTCGTTTAGGAGTGTTTGATGTTAATAAGAAAAATGATTCAAAAAATACTCCTGCAGATGCATTTATTAGATATACAGATGAAATTGGTCCAACAGTTGAAAATGGTAAAAAAGTTACTACTGTAATGGCACATTCAAATACCAGTTCAAGAAGCGCGAATAAGTCATATTATTTGCTTCACTTATTAGAAGCCACAGGACGTAATTCATTTAAAGATGGTAAATGGATGTCAAATTCAACTTTATTTAAAGAAGGCTCATATTTCGGATATAAAGTTTTTGAAGGATTTGGTTTTAATGATGGTAGCTCATTAGATTACGTTATTAATATTAAATCTGTTACTGAAGATGGCGCGACAATTGTCTTCAATGCCAAAAAATAAATTAATATTTTGAAGAAGTCACTTTCGAGTGACTTTTTTAAACGAAAATTATGATATATAATCTTTATAAGAGAAGGGAGAAATGAAAAATGAAAAGAGCGATATTGTTATTTTTTATGCTTTTTATGTTAATTAATGTTTCTTCCTGTACAATTGCTAAAGATATAATTCTTCCTATAGAAACACATGTTGATTATGAAGGTGAAGGATATTATCGTAAAAAAGACTTTACTGAAACTTATGAGAATATATATCATCAAGAACCTAAATGTTTAGATTATTCTACA
>CAZZGL010000021.1:0-19237 GCA_964654155.1 uncultured Staphylococcaceae bacterium
CATTTTTTGATTTTAATTACCAATATCATCATCACTTTGCAAAAGAGGATTTTATTTTTAAAATAAATGTCGCAAAAATGTTTGTTAAAACATCTTATTATATGAAAACGTTTTCTAAGGAGCATTATTATGCAATTAAAGCTTGAAAAAACTTTGATTAAGGCTTTAAAAAAAGGTCAAAAAGAAGAAATTAAAAAAGTATTTGAAGAAATATATAACAAGTATTATAAACTTGTGTATTTTTGTTTGACCAAATATTTTACTAATGCTGATATTATTGAAGATATTACAAACGATGTCTTTGTTTCTTTTTTTGAAAACGCCAATAAAATAAATAAATCTATTAAATACTATCTACTTAAAACCGCTCAAAATTACGCTTTCAAGGCTCTATCTAATATGAAAAAAACTGAATTATTTGATGAAAATAATGTAATCGATAACGATAGTAATATAGATACTGCTTACTATTCACTAGTTAATGATTTATCGAAGGTTTTATCAAAAAAAGAAGTTAGTATTATTATTTATCACGCAGTTGAAGGATTAACTTTTAAAGAAATGGAAGATATTTTTCAAATGAAAGCTAAAGCTATTAATAAAGTCTATGAACGGGCTATTAAAAAATTTCGTAATAATGAAAGGAGTAAACAGTATGAAAAATGATATTATGCAAGAAATAATTGAAACTCGCATTAATGAAAATGGAGATTTTTCAAAAATTCAAGATCGAATTGATGTTAATAAATATATAAAACAAAAACGCCATTTTATTAATAAAAACCTCGCTGTAGGTCTAAGTTCTTTAATACTTGTTGGTTCTTTTACTATGGTCGTTATGAATAAATCTTCAAATGATTTAAAATGGGAAAAAATAATACTCAATTCTCCTATAGATAAAGAGCCACAAACTTCATATTTATTAAGATGGGATGAAAAAAACATTATTCAAAAATATTCCGAGTTACAATTCAATGAAACAAAATATGAAATATGGTCATTAACCAATTCTCTTCCAATTCCTAAAGAATATATTAGCGATAATATTGGAACTTCAGAAATATCTGGATATGATACATATAATGAACAAACTCATGTCACACAAGTTCAACTTTATGAAATTAAAAAAGTAGATAAAACTTTTGCTATTGCTGTTTGTTTTTATAATGATGAAGGAGAAGAAAATAACTATTATGGGTTTGTTAATTGGAATAAAAAATTCGATAATTTAGAATTTTTATTAACAAGTTTAAATTTAAGAGAATATGGAACCTATAAAAAAGCTTATTACAAATATGTTGATAAAAAAGAAGAAGAACATTTAATTAGTTTTGAAGATTATGAAGACTCTATCATATGGGAAACAATGTTTTCTAACGACAATTTAAACAACGTTTTTTTTGAAGAAAGTGAAACACTTCCAAAAAATAAAAACACAGTTTTTTCTATTAGACTTTCAATCGAAGCATTAGGAATCTTTGATAGTAATGATCATTACCTTGCCTTTGACAATGAAGGCTTTATGTATATTAATTTATGTCCTAGTACTGATAATAAAAATATATTTTATGTTGGAAAAGACAAAATTAATGATTTGATTGATTATTATATAAATAAAGTAAAAGGATATGAAATTGTTTATGATGATAATATTTCTTCACCTAGTTCTACTACTACTGAGCCCGATTCTTCTAATTCAATATTAACTAGTGAAGGATATAATCCTAGATAAGGGTGAATTTTATGAATAAACCATTAACAATATTTTTATTACCTTCAATATCACTTTGCTTATTATCTTGTCAAAACAATCAAACTATTAGTGCTACTTTTTCTAAAAAAGAAACTAATAAAATAACTTTAAATAGTATTTATTTTAATGATTTAGATATTAATTCAATTACAAAAATTAGAATAGAACAAGGCGGAATCGGAGTTGCTCCTGGGTCATTAACAAACATCATCTACTCTACTAAACAAACCGATATATTAAATCTTTATAATGCTTTATCCATTCCATTATCTAAAATTGATGATTCTATGATAGATGGTGGAACTTATTATAAATATTCTTTTTATGATGAGCTTAATAATGTGCATGAAATAAAAATTAACAATAAAATTATCCATTATCAAGAAGCATTTTATTATCTTGATTTTACCTATTTTTATGATATTTCAGCTTCAGATAATTGTCTTCATTCTTTTACTATTTATAATAGTGAATGTAGTATTTATGATAATTTAAATCACCTAGTATGTCCATATCAAGAATTAAATAAAATTGAATTTAAATCCATTAGTGCCGTAACGGAAAATGCTAATTATTATATAAATTCAAAAGAATTCGAAATGGTTATATACATAATTGATATCAATACTTTTTATGTCAAAAATAAAAATATAGCATATTTTTATGAACTAGAAACTAGCCAAAATCAACCAAATTTTTCATTTTTATTTTAAAAAAGTACAATAATTATCTATTTATTATAAATTTTAATATTCATTAATGATATTTACTATTCCAAATCAACGAAAAATTTTAGAAAATCATTGCAAAAGTGGTAATTTAGTGTTATTCTTTATTAGCATGTGTGGTAATTCATTACACGAGAACGTTTAAATTAAGGGAGGTTACATTATGTCAAGAGTTTGTCCAGTCTTAGGAAAAGGTCCTTTAAGTGGAAACAATCGGTCCCATTCATTAAGAGCAACACGCCGTAAATGGAATGTTAATTTACAACCATATAAAGTAATTATTGATGGTCAAGAAAGAACAGTTCGTATGTCGGCTCGTGCCTATCGGGCCCTTAATAAAGGCGCTAAAAAATAATAATTTTGATTATTTACCATCTTCAAAAGAGATGGTTTTTTTATACCCAATAATATTAAAAAAGCCCAATATGGGCATTAAAATAAAAAGCTAGGAATTATAAATATAAAGCAAATTATTAAATAAATTAAATGACTTAAGGTAATAAACCACTCTATCGAAGCTAAAAAGTTATTTTTGCTTCTTGAATAAGATAAAGTCCCATCTTCACTTATATTTTTTTCATAATTCATCCATGTTTTCATTTGAGGAAAGAATATAAAGCTAAACTCAATTATTGCCATCGCGCCACAAATGATAATTAAAATAATTTTATTATCAATGAATAATGGAGTTTCAATCGCAAAATTAATTAATCCTAAATAAGATAATATCGAGGTAGATACCGCTAATGTTACTCCTAAAATATGAAGTTTAATATTGTTTAAATTAATAAAGAATAAAATTATAATTGATAATGCACTTAAAGATCCAATAATAATCGCAATTGTATGCGAAATGATGTTAATAATCGAAAATAAAGAAAATTGAAGAAAAATACTTGATAATCCAAATATTAAAATAGTCGCGCGAACATAGTTATTTATTTTCATTTCATATTTATCATGCATTTCAAAAGGAAAATTACCTAAAAAATTATATTTCTTTTTATAATAATCTTTATAATTCAATAATCCTAAGGCGATAAATAAAACAAATGATAAAATTGCTGAAATCAAAAAAGTTATTACAATTTCTACTTTCATAATATTTCCTTTAATGAATTAATTCTTTCTTTAACATCATCTTTATGGAAAAGATATGAACCCGCGACAATGATATCAGCGCCAGCTTCAATAACTTTTTGTCCAGTAACATCATTTATTCCTCCATCTACTTCGATAAGAATAGAATATTTAGTTTCATTAATCATTTCTTTTATTTTTCTAATTTTATCTATACTATTTTCAATAAAAGTCTGTCCACCTTTTCCTGGTTCAACTGACATTACTAAAATCAAATCAACATATTCTAATAATGGCAATAATACTTTGTAGTCAGTGTCAGGTTTAATCGAAATACCCGCTTTAATGTTATGAAAACGAATTGACTTTAAAATATCGATTCTCTCATCATCATTATTTAAAGCTTCATAATGAATAGTAATTATATCCGCGCCTAAAGCTATATAAGAATTTACATATTTAACCACATCATTAACCATAAGATGAACATCCATCGGTAAAGATGAAAGCTTCTTAATATTAATAAACTCTTCTTTAGAAAAAGAAGTATTAGCCACAAATTGTCCATCCATGACATCAAAATGAAAATAATCAACTCCTAAATTAGTTAAAATACTAATTTGTTCTTCTTCGTTTCCTTTTTTACAAGCTAGTAAAGAAGGTGAAATATACACTTTTCTTTTCATATAATCATTCCTCTTCTTATCTTCTTTTTGTTAATTCGATTTCTTTTAATAACAACAAATAATGTTCATATAGTTCTTTACTATATTCACCATTATCTATTGCCTCTTTTAAAAGACAATTTCTTTCATGCGTATGCGTACAATCTTTAAAATAACACTTTCCAAAAAACTTTTTAAATCCGATGAAAAACTCTGATATTTCTTCTTTTGTTAAATTTAAATCTAATGAGGAAAAACCTGGTGTATCACCAATATAACCTCCTTCAAAAGGAAGCAATATTATCTCTTTTGTTTGGTGTTTTCCTCTACCTAAAGCATATGAATATTCACCAATTTTTAATTTCCATTCTGGGTATAAATAATTTAAAAGAGATGATTTTCCCACTCCTGATTGCCCAATAAAAACCGAAACTTTACCTTTTAAATCAGAAATAAGTCTTTCTTTATCTCCTTCTTGAAAAACCGATAATAAATATACATCAATACCTTGATTTTCATATATTTCTTTCCACTTATAAATATCTTCATCAGTACCATTTTTATCCATCTTGGTAATTATTAAAGCTCCTTTAATTAAATGCGAAGATAAAAATGTTAAAAACTTAGAAATCAAAAGAGGTGAAAATTCAGGTTCATCTTTAGACATAACAATATAAGCCTTATCAATATTAGCTATTAAAGGACGAATTAATTTATTTTTTCTTTCTAAAATTGATTCAATAGTTAAACTGTTTTCATCAAATTCACAATAATCGCCAACACAAGGTTTAACTCCATTATAACGAAACTTACCTCTTGGTTGAACTTCATATCGTTCATTATTAGAAACGACTATATACTTACCACATAACGATGATACAATTAATCCTTTCATTCATTACTCCTCTTTTTAAACAATCTTTTCCATAATGATATTTTTTTCTTTTTATACGGATTTTTTATATTTTTTAAAGCATTTTTAAATTCTTCTACTGATTTAAATCTATCTAAAGGATTCTTTGAACAAGCCTTATAAATAACACTTTCAACATCTTCATTTAAAGTAGGACAATATTTCAATAAACTTGGAAAAGGTGACTTCAAATGTTTATAAATTATTTCTTCATTTGTAGCTCCATCAAAAGGTAATCTATTTGTTAATAATTCATAAAATGTTATTCCAAGCGCATATATATCACTTTGAAATGAAGGACTTTTTCCTTGAATAACTTCCGGCGCTAAATAAGGAATAGACCCTTGTATTTTCTTGTTCTCTAAAGATGTTTTTTCAAACATTGCAATTCCAAAATCACCAATTTTTATTACTCCATCTATTCCATAAAAAATATTGTGTGGTTTGATATCACAATGAATCAAAGAAAACTTATGAATATATTCAATTCCATCAAGAATTTGCATCATTATTTGATATGCTTCTTTGTAAGAAAATGCACCATTTCTTAATAATAAATCATTCAATGATGGTGATTTAATTAGTTCATAAGCTATATACGGTTTATTATTATCCTTACCTAATCCATATATTTGAACAATATTTATATGATGCAATGATGCTAAAAAAGAAGCTTCAGATTCAAAACATTGCAAATATTCATCATTTTCAGCGATATCATCAAGCATAATTTTAATCGCGGTATCTCTTTTTCTTACTAGATCATAAGCTTTATAGACCAATGAAGTTCCACCGATATTAATAAAACTAACAATTTGATATCGATTATCAATTTTTTCATTAATATCCATTAGAAATTTCTCTCCCATAAAGCAACAGCAATATTATCATCGCCACCATTAGTTTTAGCCATTGAAATCAAGGTTTCAACTTTATTTTCAACATCTTCATTTGAAGAAATAACATGTAATATTTCCTCTTTATTCAACATTGAAAACAAGCCATCAGAACATAGCAAAACTGAATTTAACACATATTTGTCTTTCTTTTTATTAAAAGATGGCTTTTTATCAATTAAAGGATGAACTTTTATTTCCATTCTTAAAGAAGGAAATAAGCCAACTGCGTTTGTTAAAACATGTCGAGAAGTAAAATGTTCTCTTTCTTCCTTTTTAATTCTTCCAATATTTACTAAATAATCAGCGATTGTATCATCGCTTGTTACTTGTTCAAAGTCAAGAACGATATCTTGATCAAGAATTCTTAAAATATATCCTCGAGAATCACCAATATTAACAAAAATAAGGTGATGTTTCAAAATAAGACATGCAACCAAAGTTGTTCCCATATGTTCAGAATATACTTTATCTTTTTCTTCTAAAAAAACTTTTTCATTAATCTCTTTAATGGTTTTTTCTAACCATTTTTTTGCAGTTCTCAAACTAAAAAACCGCTCTTTTTTCTTAAAAGCATTTTGCAATAATGAAATGGTTAATGAAGACGCTTCATCTCCTCTTTTATGGCCTCCTAAGCCATCACAAACCGCAAGTAAAACATCTCCATGAGAATTGTTGATAATTAACGCACAATCCTCATTGACTTTTCTTTTATTTCCAATATCTGTTTGATAACAAAAATCTCCATGTATTCTCATTGTTTTTCATGTTTAGCCCTCAATTGACCACATGCCGCATCAATATCAGTGCCAAACTCCTTTCTTACAGTCGCGGTTACTCCGCGCTTTGTTAAGCGGTCTAAAAAGGCATGAACCGCTTTATCACTTGAACGACGATATCCATTTTCAATAACCGGATTATAAGGAATTAAGTTAACATAAGCAAACGTTGGCTTAATTAATTCCGCAAGTTGATCCGCATGTTCTAAAGAATCATTAACTCCCGCAAGTAAAATGTATTCAAAAGTCACCCTTCTAGAAGCAACCTCATTATACTCTGCTACTGCTGGAATCAGCTCTTCTAAAGGAAAAGCTCGATTTATTCTCATAATTTTAGAACGTATTTCATTATTTGGAGCATGTAAGGATATTGCTAAATTAATTTGTAATCCTTCCCTAGCATATTGTCTAATTTTATCCGGTATTCCGCATGTTGAAACAGTAATATGACGCGCACCAATCGCAAATGCTTTTGGATGATTCATAATACGAACAAAATCGATTACATTTTCATAATTATCAAATGGTTCACCAGTTCCCATCACAACAATATGGGTAATAAGTTTTTCACTTTGTTCTTCTTTTAAAAGATCATTCATTACTAGAACCTGACCAACCATTTCTTCTGGAAGTAAATCTCTTTTCTTTTTTAAAAGTCCAGAAGCACAAAAACTACATCCCATATTACAGCCAACTTGCGAAGAAACACATAAAACATTTCCATAGCTATAACGCATTAATACTGTTTCGACTTTAGAATCATCTTCTAAATTCAATAAAAGTTTAATTGTTCCATCACTAGAATCCTGTCTAATATGAATTGATGGTTTTTTTAAACAATATTTTTGTTTTAAAACCTCTCTAAAGCGTAAAGAAACATCGGTCATTTCATCAAAAGATTGAGCATTTTTTCCATAAATCCAAGTATATAACTGTGTAGCACGATATTTAGTTTGACCTTCTTTTGCCATTAAAGCTTCTAATTTTCTAATTTCCATTCCATAAAGATTAATCATTATTTATGCCCTCCTTTTTTTAAAAGAGCAAAATAACAAAACCCTCCACGTTTATCTAATGGTAACATTTGTCTTTCTTCGACAAGAGAAAAATCTTTATGAGATTCTAAGAAATACTTAATTTGTAAAGTTCCTTCTTTGTTATTACCAGTTTCAACAATATATAAAAGATGTCCTCCATCCTTAACATAAGTCGATGCTTCTTCTAAATAATCGACTTGTTGCTTTAATAAAGCATCCAATTTTTCAGAATTAAAATGAATAAAAAAGTCTGGTATTGAAGCTATATTTTGAAAATTACTTGAAGGTGGTAAAACAACAATAAAATCTTTTAAGTTAGAAACATGCGTAACTAAAAGTGGAAGTGGAGATTCAATAACATCAAATTGTGTGAATCCACAACTATCAATTGCCTTTTTAGCGTTAATGGTTTCTTCATAAGTTGGTAAAGCATAAAGTATCCGATTACGAAGCAACATTTTTTCATAAAATGCTAAAGCAAAAGATGAATGATAATTAGCTACAATTAAAACATCATCACTTTTATTTATGGATAATTTATTAATGACATGATTAAGTGACTCTGAAATTGGAATCAATTCTCCCTTTCGAACCGCATCGATTCTAGATAATGGCTTATTACCTAAATATTTGACCGTAGTCTCACTTATGCCATTTTCAAATAAAGTTGGATATCTAGTATAAATTTCTCTTCTACTAATAATGGTTTTATTAACGCGCAAAGTTTGTGAATATTTTCTATCAATTGAACTAACTAAACGAGGTAATAATGTTCTACCATAATGTTTGGCCCACATATCAATTAACCAAACAGGAATATTATATTTTAAATTTAAATATTCTGAAGAATTGGGAATAACATAAGGAGGAACTAAATTAGTTATATCATAATTTTGGTGAATAACTTTTTCTAATAACGCAAATGAAAGGCTTTCATTGCTAATCAAAGAGGTGATTTCTTCCATAGTTTCATCGATACTAAGGCCTTTTACATAAATAATATTAGCTAACGCTACAACGATAATTCGCTTATCACTAACCGTAATTGAAGGGAAATTATCAAGAACAATTCGTCCTAGTACATTACAATGCTTTAAAGTTGTTACTACTAAAGCTTTAACTATTTTCCGTTCTTCTTTAGTGTAGTAATGTAAAGAAAAATGCTCTTTAGCGGCTTTTGCTAAAGGAATATCATTTTCAACAATTTTGTCGATAATTTTTACTGCGGATATAATCAAATTCATGTAATCACCCTCTTTCCTTTTATTGTAACATGTTACAATAAGAAAAAGTTAAAATAATTAATTTTTTTCAAAGAAAAAATGTGCTTTTTACACACATTAATTGAGCAAATTAAATTGCCCTCCAAAAATGATAGGCAATACCATGTTTAAGCAATAAAAATTATGCTACTTTCAGTCTTAATTTAGTTTTTAAGTGCCGTAATAGGAACTACATAAACACCATCTTGTCTTTGATACACAGCATTGGACATACCGCACAACACGCACATAACGGACGGTGCTTTACCTCCTTCTTCAACAATTCTATCTCGAATTCCAATAAGACTTGCTGCTGCTTTATCAATTTGATTTGCTCTAAGTTTTATCTCAAAAGCACACCAATGTCCATCTTTTAACTCAACAACTGCATCAATTTCTTTGTTAGCATAGTCTTGATAATGGAACAATTGAGCACCAAAAGATTCTGCATAAATTCTAAGGTCTCTTTCACAAAGAGCCTCGAATAAGAAGCTAAACGTTTCAAGGTCACCAATCAATTTATCTGGCGTTACTTTTAATAATGCACAAGCAAGCGAAGGATCACAAAAATGACGTTTTTCAGCCTGCTTGACACGGATCGAAGATCGAATATTAGAAGAGAACGGCTTTTGATTATCTAAAAGGAATAAATGTTCAAAAAAATCTAGATAAGTCATTACACTATCATAATCAACCGATTCATCATCAATATCCTTGATATCGCTAGCAAGTTTTTTCTTTGTTGCCGTCGTGCTTTCATTTCTTGCAAGAGAACGCATCATTCGGCATAATTTCAGAAATTCATTCGGCATAATTTGACATTTTTAATCAGGTTCAATTAAATAATTAAATTCCGTTTTAAGCGAAAACCACATTAATTAATGGTGATGATGACCGCATTTACAATGACCTTCTTCACAATCACAATCATCATCTTCATCATCTATTTCTTCTTGAGCCGCTCTTAATTTTTCTTCAAAGTTTTCAAAGATATTTCCTTCATAAATCTCTGTATCTTCATCATATTCTTCTTCATTAATCAAAACTTCATTTTCTTCGGTGATATAACGAGGATATTCATAGTGAATATGGTCATAAGTCTTTCCTTCAAAATAAATAAATCTAATTGATAAATGAACTACAAACTCTGAAGCAGTTTTCTTAATAAACTCCGCGACCACTTCTTCAAAAGGACGATATTTCTTAGGTAATCTTATTTCAATAAGCGCTTGATAAGATGTTTGTTCAACACCATTATGGTAAACATAATATTCTGGCGCTAGAAAAAGAATTTCATCTTCATTTGTTTCTAAAAGAGAAGCTAATTTTTTAGAAATGTTTTTGGAATATTCACCAACAACATAACGATCTGAGCCAATAATAGTAATACTAATCATATAAATTTCACCTCTTAACAATAATATCAAAATCAAAATGCTATTTAAAGTTAATAATCAAAAGGGTCACGATCAATTTTCATTCTAACATCAGTTTTACCTTCGAATAATAACTTTAAGTTATCTAACTGTTCTTCCACCAAAGCAACATTTTTATACTTTAAAAGCAAGTTCTTAAAATATAAATCACCTTTTCTTTTAATATAAGGACTTGAAGGTCCTATCATAATAATTTCATCTTCAAGTTCTACATCTAACCGTCCTTTTATATTTTGGGCAATTATTTCAACTTCATCTTCATCTTTTCCATAAAACTGTAAAAGAGTTAAATACATGTACGGCGTATATTTTTGGAGTTTCCGCGATTTCATTTCAGTTATAAAAAACTTTTCATAGTTTTGTTCAGCACCATAAATTACTGCATAATGCTTTGGCATATATGTTTGAATAATTGCCTGACCACCTTTGATGCCTCTACCCGCTCGACCTACTCCTTGAGTAATTAATTGAAATGTTCTTTCACTTGATCTATAAGAAGGCATATTAAGACCGATATCCGCTAAAACGATACCGACAAGAGTAACATTAGGAAAATCATGACCTTTAGCAATCATTTGTGTACCAATTAATATATCAGCTTCATGATTCCTAAACTTAGTTAATACTTTTTCAATATTTTGTCTTACTCGAGAAACATCAGAATCTAATCTTAAAGTTTTTGCATCAGGAAATAGTCTTTTTACTTCATCTTCGATTTTCTCAGTTCCAAAGCCTTGCTTACTTAAATAAATCGAGCCGCATTCAGGACATATCGAAGGATAAGTTTCGACATGATCACAATGATGGCATTTAAGCATATTATCTTCGCGGTGATAAGTAAGAGTAATATCACAATTTTCACATTTAAAAACATAACCACATTCTCGACAGGTTACATATGATGAATAACCGCGACGGTTTAAAAGTAAAACAACTTGCTCATTCTTTTCTATTGTTTCTCTTATTGCTTTTCTTAAAGGTAAGGAAAATAATACAGATTCGCGGTCAATATTACGAGAATCCAATAAATTAACAATTGTCGTTTTAGGAAGCTCACTTTTAAATATTCTTTTAGGAAGACTTAAATGTTGATACACTCCTCTTAACGCTCTTGCTTTAGATTCTAATGAAGGAGTTGCACTTCCTAAAACAACTTTAGCGCCTTCTATTTCACTTCTAAATTTAGCTACTTCTCGAGCGTGATAACAAGGGGTATTTTCTTGTTTATATGATTCAACATGTTCTTCATCAAGAATAATTAATCCTAAATTTTTTAATGGAGCAAAAATTGCGCTTCTAGCGCCTATTACAATTCGTGCTTCTCCATGAGCAATACGACGATACTCATCATATTTTTGTCCAGAAGTTAATTCTGAATGTAAAATAGCAATCATTTTATTAAAACGCTTTTCAAAATAAGCTATCATCATTGGCGTTAAGGCAATTTCAGGAACTAAAAATAAAACTGATTTTCCTAAATTTAAATAATGTTCTGCAAGTCGAACATACACTTCAGTTTTCCCTGAACCTGTTACCCCTTCTAATAAAAACACATTTTTTGAAGAAGATAAAAATTCATCTATTACCCGCTTTTGATCATCGGTTAAAGTGTGAGGTTTACTATCTTTAATTTCTTCTCTTACTAAGCGATTCTTTTCTTTAAATATATAATGTACTTTACTTAACTCTATTAATTTATCTAAAATTGATTTCGATTTAAAATCTTTTTTTAGTATTTTTCCTTCTTTAGTTACTAAGCGAAGCCATTCTTTTTGCTTGTCGGTCAATCCTTCTTCATTGCTATCAACAATTTCTACATAACATTCATAAGCAATTTTAGGACATTTTAAAGATGATGATTTAGGTTTTATAGAAGGAGGTAACATTGTTTGAAAAACACTTATTAAAGGTGAATAATAATAGGAAGCAACCTTTTGAGCTAATGCCCATAGATTATCATCAATTAAGCATTCTTCATCTAAAATATCAATAATTTCTTTTGTTTCAAAAGTATTTTTTTCGTTATATTCTTCTAACGACATATCAATATCTTTAACATTGCTTACAAAACCAATTATTTCTTTTTGTTTACCAAAAGGAACGATTACACGATATCCTCTTTCAACTTTTTTATCACCAAAATAGGCATAAGAAAAAGGGCGATTTAATTCATGAGTGGCATGTTCAATATAAACATCTAATACTTTCATGACTACTCTCCTTTCGCCCTATAAACTACATATTTTGATTTATTTTGAATCTAATAATATCTCTTATTTTCTTTGCAGCGCGTTCTACATCATCATTTAATACAACATAGTCATAACGGTCTTTAAGATCCATTTCTCTTTTTGCTTTTTCTAATCTTTCAAGAATAATCTCATCACTTTCGCTTTTTCTTCCTCTAATTCGATCTTCTAATGCTTTTAAAGAAGGTGGTATTAAAAATATCGAAAAAGCGCCATCTGATTTACATTTCTTCATAACTTGAGTTGCGCCTTCAATTTCAATTTCTAAAATAACATTTTTTCCTTCATTACGTAGTTTTTCAACATAATCAGCAGGGGTTCCATAATAATTACCAACAAAATAAGCATGCTCTAATAAGTTATCTTTTTCTATATTTTTTTCAAATTCTTCTTTGCTAACAAAAAAGTAATCAATTCCATTTTGTTCTAAATTTCTTGGCTTTCTTGTTGTCATAGAAATAGAATAAGCTAAATGTAAAGATTCATCTTCCATTACAACTTTACGTACTGTACCTTTTCCCACACCACTAGGACCACTTAGAATAATAAGCAAACCTTTTTTCATATATTTTTACCCCTTTACTTCATATATTTTTGTTAAAAAATATAGTTAATTATAATTTACACCATATAAAAAATCAATGTTTTAATAATTTATCAACACAAATATGATAAAATGTTTCCGGTGATTAAAATGAAATTTAAAGTTGAGCATTTAAAATATCTTGTAAAAGTTTTAAAAAGTAATTTAGAAGGAGCGTCTATTCATCGATTTATTGAATATTCAAAAACTGATTTTGTCTTTAATAACTCTAAAAACAAAGATCAACAAGTTATTATATCTTTACAATCCTCACATCCATTTATTTTATTTGGAAAAATTAATGATCTGTGTTCATCACTTGCTTCGCCTTTTTACTTACAATTAAAAAACGAATTAGAACATTCCTTAATAAAAAATATATCCTTATGGAACGACGATCGTATCATTGCTTTTGAAATTGAATCCCAAAACGCTATATATGAAATTAATAATCGTTATTTAGTTATCGAACTTATTACTGGTGCCCCTAACCTATTATTGCTCGATGAAAATAAAAAAATCCTATTAGTGTATAAACCATCTTCCTTAGATCAAAATAGACCTCTTTTAAAGGGGCTACCATATGTGCTGCCGAATAAAAATAATTCATTTACAATTAATGATGAAGTTATTCCTTTTAATATTGAAGAAGAATTCAATAACTACTTTTTAAGCTTAAAGGAAAAAAGAAAAAAAGATAAGTATTCAAAAGTTATTAAAGTCATAACTTCTAACATTAAATCACTAAAGAAAAAGATCAACAATCAAGAAAAAGATCTTGCTTCTGCTAGAGATTTAGAAACATTTAAATTATATGGAGATTTACTGTTTACTTATATGTATGATATTAAAGAAATAACCAATCCTCTTATTATAGAAGACATTAAAATTCCTATCGATGTTAAAAAAACGCTTAAAGATAACGGGTTAACTTATTATAAAAAATATCAAAAATCTAAAAATGCACTGATTCATCTTCAAGTGCAATTAAAATTAAACAAAGAAGAATTAGAATACTTTTTAACGCTTGAAAATCAATTTAATGCCGCTTCTGAACGTGAATTATTAGAAATTAAAGAAGAATTAGTTATTAATGGTTACATTCATGACTCAATGAAAAAGCGAAAAAAAGCAAAGAAAGCCTATGAACCATATTTTATTTATTATAAAAATACTAAAATCGGATATGGAAAAAATAATTTTCAAAATGATTACTTATCATTTACTTTAGCTAATAAAAACTATTATTACTTACACATTAAAAATCATCCTGGTTCACATATTGTCATCTTTGATAACAATCCATCTAATGAAATAATCACTTATGCATCAGAACTAGCATTATTTTTAGGAAATTTAAATGATGGCGATGTAATTTTAACCAAAGTAAAAGAATTAAAAAAAACTACTAAAAAAGGATTAGTTACTTTCAATAACTATCAAACTATTCATATTTCTAATTATGATAAAAAGAAATTTACTTCTATTCATTAATTAAAAAATCATCACCTTTAATCATCTCTTTACTGCTAAGTCCATAAAAATTTTGTTGTCTTAATACTTCATATGCCACAAGAGCGACACAATTAGATAGATTAAGACTTCTAGCGCTTGGAAGCATTGGGATTCTTAAACACTTATCCATATGCTTCTTCAAAATATCATGAGGTATACCTGAAGATTCTTTTCCAAACATTATATAGTAATTGCGTTCAACATGAGAAAAATCGCTATTAGAATAAACATTTTCTCCATAACGAGTAACATAATATACATCTATTCCTGGGTGTTTAGAAATAAAATCTTCATAATTATCATATAAAGTTATTGATAGTCCTTCAATGTAATCCATTCCTGCTCGTTTAAGAGATTTCTCATCTAAAGAAAATTTTAATGGTCCTATTATATGAAGAATTGCTCCACAAGCTTTACAAGTTCTCATAATATTTCCAGTATTTGAAGGAATCACTGGTTGATATAAAATAATATGTAACATAACCTTCACCACTTTCATAAATACTATACCACTTTTAAATAAATAAAGGAGCTTATATGAACACTTTAATCGAAAAAATTATCAATCAACAAATTAATAAAATAGAAAGAATTAATCTTGGATTAAGTAACAATGACTATAATGTTAATGATTTATTTTTTGTTCGTATTCCTAAAAATAAAAAAAGACCAGATTATGAACCTCTACAAGAATATTTAATAGAAGAACAAATTGGAAAACAATTTCACCCTTCAATCAACAACATATATTTTGACAAGGAATCTGGTATAAAAGTTTGTAATCTAATTTCAAACTTTATTGTTTTTGATAACCAAAATATCGTATTTACCCATATCCGTTTAATTGCTCATGCATTAAAATCACTGCACTCAATTAAAATTGATAATGTTAAGGCATTTAACCCAATCGAGAAAATTAAATCATATAAAAAATACTCTTCATCATCATCTTTAGAATATGAAGAACAAATATTACAAGCTTATAGTTATTACCAAAATGATGAACAAGTTCTATGCCACAACGACTTAGTCCCAGGTAATATTTTATTCATCGATAAAAGAATCGAGTTAATCGATTATGAATATGCCTCACTTAATGATCCTTTTTTTGATTTAGCCTCTTTTATTAGTGAAAATAATATTAAAGATCCTATTGCCATTAGATTCTTTTTAGAGCAATACTTTAAAACGCCTATTAGACAAGAACAATATCAAAAATTAAATGTATTTATTAATCTTAATAATTTACTATGGTATTATTGGGCTTTAATGATGCATAAAATTGATAATATGGATATATATTTACAAATTGCACAAGAAAAAAAAGAAAATTTAGATAATTACTTTAATATTAATTAAAGTCCACAGTTTCCATCACTTTTATAAAAGCAATGATTCTTAAAACGTCCTTCTAATGGTCCCCAGAAATCATTTTTACACGGTTTACCTTTTCCAGGTGCTTGAAAATATAAAGCTCGATAGGCAGGATGAGCCCTCCAAAACTTGATACATTCCATCGCTAATCGCCTTTCTTTTGTTGTTGCGCCACCTTGAAAAAGAGGAATTGTTGTCCCTTCAAAAGCATTCTTTTGAAATACTACTTGTTCCATTGTTGTTAGCTTTTTAAAAGGCGAACATGTAGCAACAACTCTATTAACAACAACATTTCCCACTAATTTCATTCCAAATTGTCCTTCACCAACTGCTTCCGCGCGCATAATTCTTCCTAATAATGAAACATCAGAGTCACGATACTTAATTCGCATAGTTAATCACCTAGAATATAATATGAGCTAACAAAAAAAAGAGTACTGAATTAGCACTCTATTTCAAAAATTTTTTATTATAATTATCAATTGATTCCTTAATTATTTCAATAGCTTTTTTTCGACCTTCTATTGAAAGAACTTGAGTATTTTTTCTTTCTAAATTTTTATAAACTTTAAAGAAATGGCAAATTTCATCAAAAATATGTTCCGGAAGTTCACTTAATTCACGATATTGTCCATAAATTGGATCATTCGCGCATACCGCAATTATTTTTTCATCATTTAACCCGGAATCAACCATATTAACTACTCCAATTGGAAAGCATCTTACAAGCGCAAGAGGAACAATCGGTTCAGAACATATAACCAATACATCTAAAGGATCATAATCACCGGCATAAGTTCTTGGAATAAAACCATAATTTTGAGGATAATGTGTTGAAGTATAAAGAATACGGTCAAGGATTAAAGTACCGGTTTCTTTATCTAATTCATATTTATTTTTACTTCCAGCAGAAATCTCTATACACGCTAGAAAGTCTTCTGGTTGCACTCTTGTAGAAGATACATCATGCCAAATATTCATATTTTCAACCCCTTTTCTATTACTCATAATATCAAACCAAACATTTTTTGTACATAATAGAATTTAAATATTTAAAAAATATGGTATACTAACAAAAAAGAGGTGAGGAAAAATGAAAAAAAGGCTCGTTATGCTATTATTAGTAACATCTTTATTAACTTCATGTAATTCTACTTTTTTTATCAAAGGCCTGCCTACAAATAAAAAAATACCTCTTTTAAAAAATGAAAATTATGTTAAACCTAATGATAAAAAATACTCAGAATTAGAATATGCTGATTACTTTGAAATAGTAACAACGACAAATATCCTTACTAAAGCTGATAATAAAGAAAGTTTTGTTGTCTATTTTTATTCATTAGCTTGTTATAATTGTATTGAAGTTAAACCTCTTTTTTTTAAATATATCTGTGAAACACAATATGTATTTAATGCATTAGAAGTAAGTGTTGATGGAGAAAATGTATTTTACGTTGGTAGTGTTTTAAAAGAGCATTTTGGTAATGATTTTGATGATAATGATTTTGGTACACCAAAGTTATACTTTTTCTTAGAAGGAAAAATCATTGCCGATTGCAAATTAACAAAAAGACAAAGAAATGATTATAATTTATTAAAAGACTTATTAAATAGTTATGTTAAGCCTAAAGAAATTAATGAATAAAAGACAATTCCTATCAGAACCTATATAATTCTCTAAGAATTGTCTTTTTTTATCTTTTAAATTTTTATTCAAGTGGTAAAATCCAACAACGACGACGTTTATGTTGACGATGTTTAAATAATTTCCATTGAGCTTGAACTTCGGCATTTGACTCTAGTTCTGGACCAGTTTCAGCATATTTAATGCCATTTTTAATACAAGACTTAATACCCTCATTTAAAATAATTGCGTTTACGCCATTACCAACATATTCAGGAATAACGCCTATTCCATATAAATCAACAGTATCATTCTTTTTGAGATTTCTTAACAAAGTAATCATACCAGGAATTGTAACTCGACCATTACATTTTTTCATACCTTTATTGATAGAAGGCGCTAAAAGGCCATAACCAACTATTTTGTCATCAGGTGTTTTAACAACATAAGCGTATTCAGTATTTAAAATAATACCTAAATTATCAATAAATTCATCTTTTTGACGTTCATTTAATTCAGTATATCCATATAATTTAGCATATACTTGATTCATAATATCTAAGCAACTATAAACATAAGTTAATAACTCTTTTTTAGTTTTGCATTTATGAACTCTATATCCGAATTTATCCATAGAACGCTTAGCAAGTTTTTCAAGAAGAGGGACCGGTTCTGATGGTATTTCAATACGATATTCCACCCATTCACATTCTTTAACAAATCCCATAGCTTCCATATGCTCAATATAATATGGATCATTATAGATGGTAATATACATAGAATCTTCTTCAAAGCCTTCAATAAGCATACCTTCTTTATCTAAATCAGAAAATCCAATAGGACCAATTATTTCTTTAGCACCTAATTCAATAGCCCAAGCTTTAATTGTATCCACAAGTGCTTTAGATACTTCCTTATCATCAATAAAATCAAATCGAGTAATTCTCATTTGATTCTTGCCAACTTTTTCAATGTACTTGCGGTTATGAATACCCGCGATACGACCAACTATTTTCTTATCTTTATACGCTAAGAAACAACGAACATCCGACCATTCAAATGCACCATTTTTTTCTGGTAAGAACATTGCCATTTCATCAGCGACTAAAGATGGAATATAATGTGGGTTATCTTTATATAAATCATTGATAAACTTACAAAACTTTTTTAATTCTTTTTTTGTCTTAACTTCTCTAATTTCTATCATAAATACCTCCTAGAACTTAAGAATGCTCACATTATAGCATAGATAAATTAATTAGTAAATTAAGGTAAATTTTATCAAAACCAACCTGAAGTGAAAAGTTAATTTCCACTTTAAGACCCGCAAAGTTGAAATTAGT
>CAZZGL010000022.1:0-18224 GCA_964654155.1 uncultured Staphylococcaceae bacterium
ATCTCGGTTGTATGATACCAAATCGATTTGGTATCATACAAGATCATCCCCAATATATAACTCATAAAATTAAAGAAAGGATAAGTACATATAAAGGATGATTATATAGTACTAGGAGGAAAACACAATGTTAAATTATTTAAAGCAAGAAACAAATTACAAAACAACAGAAAAAGGGGCAATGACTTGTGAAACAAGTGGTTCTGATTGCTTAGATTTATTTGCAACAATAGGAGCCTTAAGAAATAATAGTTCTAATGATATCATAGAACGTTTTCATAGTGCGTTTATTGAAAATCGTTCATTAGCAATGAAAATCTTATTTTATTGCCGTGATATTCGGGGAGGATTAGGAGAAAGAAGGACTTTCCGTATTATTTTAAAATGGCTTGCTAATAATTATAAAGATGAAGTCATAAGAGTTTTACCATACATTGCCGAATATGGTCGTTATGATGATTTACTTGTTTTATTTAATACAAATTGTGAAAAAGAAGCTTTAGAATATATTAAAAATCAACTTGAAAAAGATTTAAATTCTGAAGAGGATATTTCTTTATTAGCTAAATGGTTACCATCTATAAATGCCTCTAATAATGAAGCGATTACGAATGCTAAATTAATTGCGGGTTATTTAAGTATGAATTATAAAACATATCGAAAAACATTATCTTTGCTTCGTAAGAAGATAAAAATAATTGAGAATAATCTTCGTGAAGTTGATTATACTTTTGATTATTCTAAGCAACCTTCAAAAGCTATGTTTAAATATCATAAAGCTTTTGTTCGTCATGATAATGATCGATATGATAAATTTTTAGATGATGTTAAAGAAGGAAAAGCAATTTTAAATACAAGTTCATTACTTCCTTATGAAATTATTCGTCCATTAATGAATGGATATAGTAATAATATTTCAATAGAGGAAAAGAAAATTATCGATGTCACATGGAATTCATTAGAGGATTTTACAAGTGGGGATAATGTTTTAGTTGTTGCTGATGGCTCAGGCTCTATGTATTATGGATGTGATGTTCCTCCAATTAGTGTAGCTACATCATTAGCAATTTACTTTGCTGAAAGAAATAAAGGCGTATTTAAAAATCATTTTATTTCTTTTTCCGATAATCCTCGTTTAATTGAAATTAAAGGTGAAGATATTTATGAAAAAGTGCATAGTGTTTTAAGACATAATTCAGCGGGCACGACAAATTTAATGGGTGTTTTTAAGATGCTTTTAAAAGTGGCTAATAAGAATTCTTTAAAACAAGAGGAATTACCTACAAGAATATACATTATTTCTGATATGGAGTTTGATTGTGCGACATCAAATAATGATATGACAAACTTTGAAGCCGCTAAAAGGATGTTCGAAGATAATGGATATAAACTTCCTGAAATTATTTTTTGGAATGTTGATTCAAGAAATCTTCAACAACCGGTGACAAAAAATGAGCAAGGTGTGGCTCTTGTTTCTGGATGTACACCTCGTTTATTTTCAATGGTTTCAAGTGGACTTACCTCTCCTTATGAAATGATGATGACTATTCTTAATAATGGTCGGTATGATTGTATTTAAAAATTATATTTGTTTATTTAAAAAAGCTAACATTTGTTAATGTTGGTTTTTTTATGGTTTTTTATTTAAAACGGAATTAAATTATTTAATTGAGCACATAAAAAAATGTAATATAATATATGACTGAAGGTTAAAAATAAGAAAGATGGTGAATATATGCTTATTGATTTACACGCGCATTCTTCTGGAATTAGCAAATGTTGTCAGATAAACGGAAGAGAGGTTTTACTTGTCGCAAAAGAAAAAAATATAGATGGGATTATATTAACAAATCATTATCAAAAAGAATATTTAATAAATGGAGATAGTATAGAGTTTGCTAGAAGATATATAAAAGAATATGAATATGTAAAAGAAGCGGGAAAAGAAATTGGGATAAAAGTTTTTTTTGGAATAGAAGTGACTTTAGCAAAGCATTCTAATATTCACGTTTTAATTTATGGAGTAAATGAAGAATTTGTTTTAAAGTATAGTGATATATATGATTATACATTAGATCAATTATATAAATTAGTGAAAAAAAACAATGGAATACTGGTTCAAGCGCATCCGTTTAGAAGAGAAAATACATTGTTAGACTTAAATTATTTAGATGGAATAGAAGTGAATTGTCATCCTCTTTATAACGGCACTTACTATTTAGAAATAATTTCTATAGCTAATAAAAATAATAAATTAGTTACATGCGGAGGAGATTATCACGCAGATACATATCGACCAAAGTGTGGAGTGTATTTTCCTAATAATGTAGAGAATATATATGCTATTGTTTGCTATTTAAAAGAAGAAAAGCAAATTGAATTATGTATTCAAGAAGTTGACGGCAGTGAGCCTTTTATTTACAAATATAAAAAAGCATTTTGAGCAAGATATAATAAATTTAAAATTGAAGTAAAATTATCTAGTTTAGTATCGAAATTAGGTTGGTTTTGTGATATATTCTTTTTGCAGTTATTTTTTAATTATATGTAACTTGCTTTTTTTATTATTATATTAATAGTACAGAATATGGGAAAATTAATGTAAAAGTCTATAAATTTGTTAGAAATGGAGGGGGAGTAATGAAAAACTTAAAGTATATTACTGATGCCGCAATGACATCGGCTTTAGTTTTGGTGATTCTCTTGATTTCGCATTATACTGGTGCAGAACTAGAGGAAATGTTTCCATTTTTAACTGCAATTCCGGTCGCGGTATATACTATGCATTATGGGCTTAAAAAAGGATTAATTCCAGCAATATCAATTTCTACTTTAGCAATGTTACATAATCCTTTGCATGCTTTATTTTTTGTGGTTTCAAGCAATATTGTCGGACTTATTTATGGGACAAGTTTATTTAATAAACGTAGTAATGCTTTAAAAATAACCATTGCAATAACCGGCTCTTTTATTGTTAATTTGTTATCAGTATGGATTTTTTCCAAGTTATTATATGGATATACAATTTATGATGAATTAAAAAACATGGTTGATAGTTTGTTTAGTCAGTTACAAATTCAAGATGAAAATATGAAAGTAATAGTGTATGCAGTTTCTGAAGGTTTAATTCCAAGTTTTATATTGATATTAAGCATTTTAGAAGGTATTGTTTTTCATATGATAACCACTCTTATTATTGTTAGAGTATTTAAGAAAGAACATTACACAACGCCATCAATTTTAAAATTTCATATGCCTTTATGTATTACAATCCCATATGTTGTTTTACTTTTAGTGGCTTTTATAACTTTACCAGAATATGCTCATTTTGTTGGAATCATAAAATATTTATGGATTATTGGAATTAATATTATAACTGTAGGCGCGTTATTTTATATTTTTGTCTCTATTTTATTCTTTTTGAAATTAAGTAGAATGAATAATAATAAGTATGTTTATATAATTGCTTGTTTGTTAGCTATTGTTTTATTTCCAATTTATGTCATTTTTGGCATCGTGGATTCTTTTTATAAATTTGAAAGTAAAATTCAAATTAAAGAGAACAATTTACCCTATTAAATAAAAAGCTTATTTAAAAAAGCGAATAGTTTTTTTGCTTGGTTAAATAATTAAATCCCGTTTTAAATGAAAAAACTGAAGTTTATTATTAAATTTAAAATAAGTATTTTTTAAAAACATATGATGATACAGAAAAAAAGCACATTAAATCACAGAAAAAAAGTACATTAATCTATGAAAAAAACATACAATCAAATCACAGAAAAAATATACATTTAAGCTTCTAAATGTTAAAATTGATATGCATCTATGATATTTCTATCATAGGTTGTATAATATATTTACTTATATAAACAAGAGGTGATACTTTATGAAACCATATTCAGCTTCTCATGTGAATAAAGTTAAAGGCGATATTAAAAATAAAAAAAGAGAGAGGAAAAGTCATTCTACATTAAGTAGAGCATTACATAGATTTGCTGTTCAAGGTGCAGTTATTGCAATTGGAGAAATTATTTTTATTATTGCTTTTATTTTTTCTTTGTATAAATCAATTTGGCGAATAGAAGAAATTGCGACTCCACTTATTGTGGCGATAGTATTTTCATTCTTTGTTCTTTTCGATGTTTTATTCATTTTATTACATATTACAAAAATCAAACGCTTATCTCATCGTAGCGATTTAGATGTTGCAACAATTGTTGGTCAAGACATTAAAGAAGCCTATGATTTTTCAATGCTTGGTTTAGCGGTTGTTGATAATAATGATGTTGTTATATGGATTAATGAATTTTTATCAGCAAGACAAATCAATATGCTCGATCATAATATCTATGATTTATATGAAGAGCTTTTAGAAATTAATAGTCAAGATAATGATAAAAGAGAAACAAGATTAAAAATTAACAATTGTACTTATGCGGTAGAATATTTAAAAGATTCTCGATTGTTTTTATTTAGAGACATATCAGATTTTGTTGAAGAACATGAAACAGCTTTAAAAGAAGCTATTGTTATTGGTAAATTAGTAATCGATACATATGATGAACTATCAAAAATATTAGAAACAAAGAAGTTTAATGATATGGTTATTGAAACACATCACATGATTGATAAGTATTTTTCTTCGCATGGCGCTTTAGCAATTATGTCTAATGATGATGAATATTTAATTATCTCTAACTATGATAATTTTTCTAAAATGAGAGATGAACGATTCCCAATTTTAGAAACATTACGTGTTAGTTCTCGTGGTGATGATGCTATGGCAATGACAGTATCAATTGGATTTGCTCATGGTTTTAATGAAAGTATTGTGTCATTAGAAAGTAAAGCAACCAAAGCATGCTCGACCGCTTTAAGACGTGGTGGAGATCAAATTATCGTTCATGACGCAAACGGACAAACAGTCTTTGGTGGCACAAATAAAATACATCGTCAACAAAATCTTGTTAAATATAGAACATATGCTCAATCACTATCTTCTAGCATTCGTGATTCCTCAAAAGTTATTATTTCAGGACATAGATTATCAGATATGGATAGTTTAGGAAGTTCTTTAGGATTTTATGCTTTTGTAAGAACTGTTAAAAGAAATAATGGTGAACAAGTGCCAGCTTATGTTGTCTTTGATCAAGGATCTTCCCAAAGTAACGCACTTACGACTTATCAATCTTTAAAACTAGCGGGATTAAAAGCAATATTTATTTCTCCTAATGAAGCGCTTGATATGGTCGACGATAAAACTTTAATAATTTTAACTGATGTTCATAATCCAATGGGTTCATTAATAGGTCGTTTATTTGATCGAAATAGTAAAGGTGTTTTCCCAAATAAAGTTGTTGTTTTCGATCATCATATGAAAAATACAAAAGATACCGAGATTTCACCAATATTAGAATGCATAGACCCATCTATTTCATCTTGCTCTGAAATGGTAGCGCATTTACTTCAATATACTGAAGAAGATGCTAAAATGCATAATATGATTGCCGATACATTATTATCCGGTATTATGCTTGATACAGGATTCTTTAAAAATCGTGTTGATACATCAACTTATGCTGCATGTAACTTTTTAGTTCAAAAAGGTGCTAGATCAGAAAATGCAAGTAATATGTTAAAAGAAGCATATGAAACATATCAATTAAAATGTAGTATTGGAGCTGGAGTAGCGGCAGTTTATAATTCGGTTAATTTTTATTTGAATAGTGGAATTCATATTTTTATTATTTGTGCAACCGATCCTAAAAACCCAAATTCTTTCTTAGATGAAGATATTTTAGCTAAAGTTGCCGATGAACATGTTGCAACAAAAGATGTTGATGCTTGTTTTGTTATAGGTAGAGTAAGTGAAAATGGAATAAAAGTTAGTTGTCGTGGAAATGGTAAATATAATGTTCAAAGAGTGGCGGAAAGCTTTAAAGATGGTAATGGTGGTGGCGAGTTTGATCGTGCTGCAGTGATGTTTACAATTAAAGGAATCACCGTTGAAGATATTAGAGATAAAATTAGAGAACAAATCATGGAATTAGCGGATTTTTATGATAATCAAGATAATTAAGAAGGAGATATTTTTATGCAAGTAATTTTATTACAAGACGTTAAAAGCGTTGGAAAAAAAGGACAAACTGTTGAAGTTAGTGATGGATATGGAAATAATTATTTAATTCCTCGCCGACTTGCAGTTGTAGCAACCAAAAGAAGTAAAGAAATATTAGATTTACAAAATGAAAACAAACGTTTAGAAGAACAACGTAAAAAAGAAGACGCTATTGTTTTAGCTAACAAATTAAAAGATATTATTTTAGAATTTAAAGCTCCTTCAGGCAAAGATGGAAGAATGTTTGGTTCGATTTCAAGTAAGCAAATTTGTGAATTATTAAAAGCACAACATGGTATTGTCATTGATAAAAGAAAAATAATTAGCCATGATAATGTTAATGTTTTTGGAATAACAAATATTAAGGTTGAATTATATAAAGGTGTTATTGGCGAATTTAAGGTTCGTGTTTTAGAAAAATAGGGGGTGGTTTTATGGCTTTGGAAAAATTGCCAAATAATGTTGAAGTTGAAAAAGCAGTATTAGGGGCAATGCTAGAAAAAAGAGATGCTTTAATTGAAGCCTCTTCGGCTTTGGTGGAAAATGATTTTTATTCAAGAAAGCATCAAATAATTTTTAGCGCTATTTTGAGCGTTCAAGATAAATCTATTCCTGTTGATTTAAAAACGGTTACTGAAGAATTAATTAATCTTAAAGAATTAGATAAAATTGGAGGAGTTCAATATCTATATGAACTTACTGAATCAATTGTTAGTGTTTCAAATATTAAACATTATATTAACATTGTTAGAGATCAATCTAATTTGAGACAACTTCTTTTAACAATGCAAAGTGTTATTGAATCGTATGAAAAAGAAGAAATTGATGACATTGCTGATTTTATTGGTGAGGCCAGCAGAAAAGTTACAAAAGCCGCAGAAAAAAGAAGAATTAGTTCTTTTAAAACCGCTGCAGAAGTTACCGAAAAAGTGCGTCAAAATCTTCGTACACAAAAAGCAACTGGTGAAGATGGAGTGACTGGCCTTCCAACAGGATATCGTAAATTGAATTTATTAACTCATGGATTTCAAAAAACCGATATTATTATTATTGCGGCAAGACCATCTGTTGGTAAAACTGCGCTTGGATTAAATTTAGCATTTAATGTATCTTATAAAACTAATACACCTGTAGCAATTTTCTCTTTGGAAATGCCTTCTGAACAATTGATGCTAAGATTATTAGCAAATCGTTCTTGTGTTGATTTAGGTAAAATTCAAACCGGATACTTAACTAAAAGAGAAGAAATCGCAGTTGATAGAGCAATGAAAGAAATGATGGGAGTTAAATTATTTATCGATGATACTCCAGGAATTAGGCTTATTGATATTCTTTCAAAAGCACGTAAATTAAAGTTGGAGCAACCGGATTTATCAATGATTATGATCGACTATATTGGCTTAATTACGACAGGTAAAAAGGCTGAAAGTAGACAACTTGAAGTTGCGGAAATTTCACGATCTTTAAAAGAATTAGCGCGAGAGTTAGAAGTTCCAATTATTGTTATTTCTCAACTTAATCGTGCTGTTGAAAAATCAGTTTCGAAAAAGCCAATGTTAAGTGATTTGCGGGAATCAGGTTCTATTGAACAAGATGCTGATCAAGTTTTCTTATTATATAGAGCGGATTATTATAAGTCTATTGGAGCAGGAAAAGATAATAAAAAAGAAGAAACTACAGAACCAGAACAAACTGATGAAAATGTTTCTATTGTTGAGGTTATTGTTGCTAAGAACAGAAATGGCCAAGTTGGTACAGTCGAACTGGTATTTACTAAAAATATAGGGCGCTTTGATGATCAAGCTTATGAACATGAAGAGGAAGAAGAATAAAGATGGAGTATTATGTTTTAGCTAGTGGCTCAAAGGGTAATTCTACTTTAATCGTTGATGATGGACATGTTATTTTAATTGATATGGGATTAACTTTAAAATGTTTTAAAGAAAGATTAGCGGAAACTCCTTATACTATGGAAGACATAGAAGCGGTTCTTGTTACCCATAATCATAGCGACCATATTGCGGGTATTCGATTTTTTAAAGGGGTTCCTAAATACGCGGGTGAAGGAACTTTAAAGGAAGATTATAATATCATTGAACCTTATACAAATTATTCTATTGCTGGATTTAATGTTATGGTTTTACCAACATCTCATGACGCGATTAATCCAATAGGATTTGTTATAGAAGGAAAAGATGAAAAACTCGTTTATATGACAGATACGGGGTATATTAGTGAAAAAAATAGTTCATATATGAAAAATGCTGATTATTATATTATTGAAAGTAATCATAATGTTAGAATGTTATTAGCGACAAATAGACCATATGAATTAAAACAAAGAATATTAGGCGATGAAGGACATTTAAGCAATGAAGATAGCGCTTTATATATCTCAGAATGTGTTGGTAATAAAACAAAAGAAATTGTTTTAGCGCATCTTTCTGAAGAAGCTAATACTCCCACTCATGCTTTAGAAGCTTATTATCGAATATTTAAAAGTAGATATTGTAATCCAGATGCCTATGAAATAAAAACAGCTTATCAATATAAGGTGATTTCAGGAGGAACTAAAGTTACCATATGTTAATTAAGATTATTTGTGTTGGTAAAATTAAAGAAAAATATTTTATCATGGCAATTGAAGAGTATAAAAAAAGATTATCGGCATATGCAACAGTGGAATTTATTGAAGTTCAAGATGAAAAAATTCCTTTAAATGCTTCTTTAAAAGAAGAAGAAATTATTAAGAGAAAAGAAGGAGAAAAAGTCTTAAATAAATTAAAGGATAATGATTTTGTTATTTTGCTTGATGTTTATGGAAAAGAAATAGATTCTGTTTCCTTTTCGAATTATTTAAATAACAAAATGATTCAAGGTGTTTCTTCGTTTACATTTGTTATTGGAGGATCATTAGGATTATCAGAAGAATTAAGAAAAAGAGCAAATGAAAAGATTAGTTTATCTAAAATGACATTTACTCATCAATTTTGTCGGGTGATTTTATTAGAACAAGTTTATCGGGCGTTTAAAATAATAAGAGGCGAAACTTATCATAAATAAAACTATTCAAGGTGTTCGAATATTGAATGCCTTTTTTTATGTAAATAGATTTCAAATCCGCTGATGAGTATAAAAAGAATAAGAATCAGTATTATTGTTGTTAAAATATAAGAAATATTAGTTATAATAACAAGAAAAATTAATCCAATAGATAATGCGGTTAATCCAAATAGAATTAAAGTTGAAAGTAAAACTACTTTGTTTTGCTTAATCGCTGCGGTTTCATTACTCCAATCTAAAAATGGATTTTTTAAATCTAAAATGACCATCATATAGTTACATATAATAATCGATAAAAGGCAAATAATAAGTGCTATAAGTACAATAGGAAAGGTTAATTTAAAAATAAATGCGGTTGCTATTATAACAAATAAATCAATTATAAATGTAATTATAGTACCTGGAATCATTTTAATTCTAATTTGAGTTAAAGGGTCTAAAGGAATATTTTTTAAAAAAGCAATGTTTTTTCCTTCTCTTGAAAAGCTGGAGGAAGAAATCATAATTGTTGAGCTTGTAAGAAAGGCTAAAGCTACACTTGCAAAAGTGGTAGATGAAGGATAGGAATAAAAAATATCTTTAATTATTAGATACCATTTATCAAATTCTGCAGCGGTTGATTGATCTTGATATAAGGTATAAAAGGTCACTCCTAAGACCGCGATTATAATAAGTGGAGGAAAAATAGTTTGAATTAATAAATTGGGTGAACGATAAATCATTCTCCATTCTTTTAAAGCATAACTTTTTCTTGGTGAAGTGATTTTTATTTCTAAATCTTTTTTGACTTTTCTATTATGAATTTGCGTTTCATCTAAAAGGTGTTTTTGATAAAATTTATTTGCAATAAATGAACAAATAATAATAAATAAACTGCTTATAAAAAAGAATGATAAACCATGTAGTAAACTTGCAAATGTATTTTTGGTATAGCCTAATGCTATATATTCTAAGACAGGTTTAATTATTTTTATATTCGAAGCGCTGCTATTAACTAAATCTTTAAAGGCAAGCAAATTATCACCATTAATATTTTCAATATCAGAAGCAAAAAAAGAATTAAAACCGCTTTGAATAAATAATAAACTTATAATTGAAACAACAGAAAGAACAATAATAGCGATATTTTTTCTTTTTTTAAAATTAATTATTTTGGTAATTATAAACGATAATATAAAGACTAATGAAATAGGAATAAATGGAAAACTTATAAAATATAGGATTTGATTAATCGTTGAAAAAATATTAAATGATGTTGTTAGAATATACGAAATGTTTAATGGTAATAAAAATATAAGTTCAATTACATATGAGTAAACTAAAATATTGATTAATTTTGCTAAGAACACTTCATATGGTTTAATCGGTAAATGTAAAAAACACTCACTATCTGTTGATAAAAAGAAAGTAGAAATAATTAATGTATTTAAAAAGACAAATATAAAAAGAAAAACATAAGGTATAAAAATAATTAATAAGTTATTAATATAATTAACATCTGTAGCTATAATATTTCCTTTTTCATCAATATTAGCGAGGATAAAAGAAGAATAGAAAGACATAAAAAATGAAATCATTAAAAATATAAAAGCTACTCCTAATGTAATTTTAATAGCGTTTGAATTCTTATTGCTTTTACTTCTTAAATTCCAAGTATTTCCGTTGTTTTTAATAATAACCTTTGCTAGAGATAATATTCTATGCATGTTCAATCAACTCCAAAAACAACTCTTCTAATGTTTGATTTTCTTTTGATGAAGATTTTAATTCTTCAATTGTACCAACAAAAATTAATTTTCCTTTTGATATAATACCAATTCGATCACATATTTTTTCAGCAACATCTAGGACATGTGTGGAAAATAAAACAGAATTGCCTTTTTCTGCATGTTCTTTCATCATTTCTTTAAGGGTAAATGCTGATTTTGGATCTAAACCGGTCAAAGGCTCATCAAGTATCCAGTTTTTAGGATTGTGTAATAAAACGCCAATAATCATTAGCTTTTGTCGCATGCCATGTGAATAAGACATAATAGAATCATTTAATGATGAATATAAATCAAATCTTTTTGATAATTCAATAATCGTTTGCGTAGTTTCTTCTTTATCTAATTTGAATATGGAAGCAATGAATTCTAAATACTCTTTACCTTTTAATCTTAAAAATATATCGGGATTATCAGAAACAAAACCAAATCGTTTTTTAGCTTCCACGCTGTTTTTAGTAATATCAAGCCCATCAATTAATATTTGTCCATTTGTTAATGATGATAAACCCGTCATCATTTTTAAAGTTGTTGTTTTGCCCGCACCATTAGGACCTAAAAAACCAAATATTTCCCCATCTTTAATCGTGACATTTAAATCTTTAACAGCGTAAAAATCATGTTCATATTTTTTAGATACATTTTTTAATTCAATCATACTTTGCCTTTGTTTCCTTTCGCTTTTTATTATAGAAGATTTTCATTATATTTGCTATATAATAGCTAAGAAAATAATAGTAACGGTTTCGACAAATATCGACAAAATCTTATTGTTTTTTTTGTTACTATTTGTATAATTAAAAGAGGTGATTTATGTATGAGAAATTATTCTGAATGGAGTCATTTAGAACAACTAAATGATTCAAAAAATCCGTTTTCTGCCTTGTATAAGTATGAGGATGGTTCAAT
The DNA here is from genome assembly GCA_964654155.1 of uncultured Staphylococcaceae bacterium. GTDB lineage: Bacteria > Bacillota_I > Bacilli_A > RFN20 > CAG-826 > CAG-826. The sequence continues at coordinate 11,860 of CAZZGL010000022.1, forward strand.
GTTTTATATTGAACCGGTTTTTTATACTCAATTAGAGGAATTTGGTAAGCATCATGAAAATTCGGTTAAATTAATTTTAGATGAAATGGAAAAAGTAGTTAAAAAGAATCGTATTGTAGTGTTTACAGGTGAGTTTGAATCGCCATTAACCAAAGTAGATGATGCAATATATTTAGAAATATTCGATATCACCGATAAGTTACAAATATTTGTTGAAGATAAATCGCGTGGTTCAGATTACGGAGATTAGTATGGGTAGATCTAAACTTGTTGTTGTAATTGGTTTAGGTAAATTAGGATTGCTTCAAGCTTTATGGTTTAGTAGTCAAGGGTATGAAGTTCTTGCATTTGATGAAGATCAAAAGAAAATTGAATATCTAAATAGAAGAATTGTTGATAATAAAGATAGCAGAATGAAGCAATTATTTGATGAGTATGGTCAAACGATTGTCTTTTCTTCATCGATTGAAAAACTACCAAAGCAACCATTCTTAATTGCGGTATGTTGTGATGTAGCTTTTAAAAAAGATGGTTCAATGGATTTATCTTTATTTAATTCTGCGATTAATATATTAAATCAAAAATCAATTTCTAAAACGACAATTATTATTTATTCATTAGTTCCTGTAAATACAAATTATAAAATTGATAAATATTTTAAAAAGAATAATCAAAGAAATATTAAAATAATTTCTATTCCAATATTTGCTTCAAACAATGATCTTTATGAGGATGTCTTTAACCCTAAATCATTACTTATAGGGGTAAATGATGATGAAAGTCATTTACTTGTTAGCACTATTTATTTTAGTTTTATCGTAAAAGATGTTTCTCTTGTATATACCGATTCTAAAACTGCGGAAATGAGCGTATTTGTTAAGGCTATGTATAATTTTATGAATCGAAATATTGTTGAAGAAATTAAAGAAATGATAAACAAAAATCATGTTAATGTGGACCATTTAAGATTCTTTTTTGATGATTGCTGTAATAACATTGACTTTTCATTAAATAATTTTTCACCATCGTTTATTGAAGAGTATGGTTGCATTTGTTCCTTAATTAATAAAAATAAAGATGAGACACTTTTAAAGACAGTTTATGAAAGAAATATTAATAAGATTAAGCAGTTGCTTGAAGAAATGAAAAAATATCATTCTATTGGTATTGTAGGGGTAGAAACATATCCTGGTTCCAAATCGATAATAAACTCTATTGGTGTTTATTTAATTAAGCAATTATTAAAAGAAAAGCGTAAAGTTTACGTTTTTGATAGGAACTTATTAGTGGATTTAGAAAAAGAAATCGGTAAAGTTTCTAATATATATTATTGCTATGATTTAAATGATGTATTGGAAAATAGTGAGGCAATATATCAATTTGATAAAGAAGTTGATATTAAAACCAATCAAAAATGTGAATTAATTAAAATATGATTGCAAATAAAAAAGTAGGTATTTCTCTTTACAAAGAGATTTTGCCTACTTATTTTGTTTTTTAGAAGAAAACTCCTCTTGCTTTTTCTTTAATCTCGCTTGAAGCAGAGAATGGAATTCTTGAAGTGTATCCTGCTTTTGCGGCGACAATCATTTTAGTTGGCCATGCAAATATTGCGGTATTCCATGTTGCAACAGTATCGTTATAAACTTCTCTTGCAGCGGTAATTTCGCGTTGTAGATAGTCGTTTTGTTGAAGTGCTTTTTCAAGTTCTTTGTGAGCTTGCAATTCTGGATAAGCCTCAAAAGCAACACGAACATCGGTAGCTAAACGATCAACTGCACCACTTAAGGCATTACGTTCTTCATCGTTTGAAGAAGAACCTCCACGATGCTTAGCAATTTCTGTATATGTTTCTTTATCCAAATCAATGGCTTTATCTAATAAACGAGCGCAATTTTGTAATATCATAACGCGTTGTTCTAGATAATTGTCAATTTGTGATGCATCGTGTTGGATTTTTTGTTGTAATTGACGAAGATAGTTTTGAGCTTTTACTTTCATAATTAAGAAAACAATACCTGGAATAATACCTAAAACCCAAAGCATAATTTCGAAAATTTTTGAGCCAACGCCAACTTTAACTGGGATTTGTTTGTGGATAACAGCTACATCGCGACCTTCTTCGCTAACTGGTCCATTTAATTCATCTAATTCATTTGCCATAATGTTAATTTCCTTTCTGTGTTTATATTATATTTTATTTTTTCTTTTTTGTTAATAATCTGCTTAATTCTTCTTCTTGATTATTATCATAATAGGTTCCGGTTAAGAACGCTAATAAGTTTCTTTGATAAATGATTTTTTGATCTTTAATATAACGACCTAAGAATGTTTTAAATTCATCTTCTTGAGCGATTTCTTCAAATTCTTTTTTGCTTCCTTCAAATTCTTTTACGCCCATCATTGTTTCAGTCTCTACAGGATAATATTCAGTCCAATGAACAGGAACTTGATGGAATCGACCATCGCCACCAAAAACAGAAACGAATTCCACTCTATCTATCCCTCCAAAAGAATGAGCACAGACAGAAATTTGATCAGCTTTACCACATTTTCCAGCAAAATTTGCTTTTAATATTGTATTTGTAATCGCGTCAGGATGTCTAAATAAACTGACATCAAAGGCGTTAGCTAATACTTCGCTTTCATAACTTGTATAATTTCTTTCATATGTATGTTGGAAAATATGCTCATCAGGTTCATGTTGCTGATATAAAGGAATGCAAAGTAGAGGTGCTAGATCAAAGTATAATCCTTGGAAGAAATTATCGTTATAATCCACAAATGCTTTTTTGGAAGCATCGACATCATATGAATAATATTTAGAAGGATTACCATAGTAATCTTGTTTTTGTGAGTGTTCTGATGTTATATAGTTCAAAGGTCCAGTTTTTTTAAATTGAAAATCATCGCCATATGGAGTGGATGAACGAAGAAGGTCAATCATTCCTTTTTGAGCAAGAGGAGTAAATAATAATCGGAATTGTACATCGTTATCTCGATCATATGAACCAAATAAAACTTCAAATTCAGAATTACCTAATTTGGTAAAGGTTCCATTTCCAGATAACAAGTTTTCTTTTGCTTTCTTTTCTAATTCTTTTTCTCCATGCTTTACCATTTTATCAATTTCTTTATCAGATTTTCCAGATGATCCTGTTGGTGAACGACTAAATGATAAGTCAGGAGCGGCATCATTTCCATAAACTAAGAAGGTTTTATATTCGTATAAAGGAATAGGTTTGACAACAGAAGCGTGTAATGTTTGTGTTTTAGTGACTGTTTTTAAATGTCCTTCTGAATCTCTAACTGTTTCAACCCAGGTGATGAGTAAAGTTCCATTATAGATATGAGTACCCCAGGTTTGTTGAAATTGTCTAACAAGAAGAAATGGATTACCCACTATAGAACCTGAAAGAATACTTTCAGTTGAGATGGTAGGATCTTCTTCATCTTCAAGACCATATTTATGGTGCATATAGTTAAACTTTTCGACATCAAAATAACGATCAACTTCAATTAATGGTGTAGTTTTTTTAAATAAATCAACATGCATATTCCAATCAAATAAAGAATTTAAAGCCGCCATTTGGGCATGAGCTTCTGCAAGTAATTGGTCAGCTTTAGTTTGGAGTTTATCTACAACCTCTTTTTGTTTTTTTATTCTAGCTTTAATTTTTTTAGCAATTAAAAATATCAATCCAACTGCACATAGAATACAAGAAACACTAATAATAATGCTTATAAATTGTTCAAAATATAATTCTTCAACAGCAAAATAAATAAATATAAAAGCCGCGATAAAGAATAGAACAACTAAAAAGATAAAAAATCCTTTTAATGCCTTGCTTTTCTCTAATTTCTTTTTTGCGGAGTTAAGTAATGATAATGTATGCTTATATTCTTTAACGGTTTTTCGATTTTCTTCAACATTCATTTTGGATTTTTCTACTAATTCATCAAAGTATGCTTCAGCGTTATCATGAAATTCTTTTTTAAATCTCTTTTTATATAAAGATAAGGGCTCTAAAATATCATCCATAAATATTGCCTCCCTTTTTCTTTTTAATTTTAGCATATAAGAAAAATGATTGTCATTATTATGTTAAAAAAATAAAAAGCCACATTTTTTGATAACATGGCTTTCTATAAATATTAATTATTCGTAGCTAGGTCTTAATGTTTTCATTGATAACCACATTAATCTAAAGCTTGCAAATAGCATGAATGATAAAGTGGCAAACGAAGGAATAATAAGACCGGTTATTAATGAAAGTATTGCTGGTGAAACTGCGGAAATACAAGACATCTTAATAGTTTCATTAAGTTTAATATAATTGTTAGGATTACGTTTACCTCTAGTTAAAATCCATAATGTAAATCCAAATACTAGTATAATCAATGAGTTAATTCCACCAATTAAGGAAAGCATCATCATTGTGTTATTAATTCTTGTAACTGAATAAGCTTCATTTAAAAATGAAACCCATCTTGAATTTTCAGGATTAACAAATGAAGGATTTGCTTCAAAGTTGTTAGCTTTAGTTATTTCTTCTTCACTTGCATCACTTGATAATAATAGTGATTGTAGTTTAATTCCTTTTGAAGCGTTCATTCTTGAATAGTCACCACGGAAAACATTTCCAGAGTATTCAGTATTTTTAGTCGCGGTAGGTGCATAAATTGCAAAATAAATATCGGTTGTACCTAAGACCATCATTGAAGTTGGTGAAACAGTATTGTCTTCTAGGGTAATACCAAATGTTTCATTTTCACTAAAGAATCTATATGCTGCAGAATATCCGGTTGAATCTTTTTCTCCAGGAACATAAAATACACGAAATCTTGGAGCGGTTGTACCATCACTTAATTCGGCAGAATATTCGTAGTAGCTAATATCTTTTGTACCGTGTTTAACTGTTTTTGTTTTTTCTTCCCAGGTTTGTATAGTTTTAAGTGATAAGGCATTTTTATAACTTTCAATTACTTTTTCACCATTATCATCTAAAATATAGCTTCCATTTGCGTTTGTAGAATATACTGGATTTTTATCGATAGTAAATTCAATTTTGTTATCATAGATGAATTCAGAAAAAGCTTCTAAACCAACATCCATTTGATATGTTGCATTAGTTAAAATAAAACTACCTTTTTCGGTTGCTGTACTTATAACAGGTGGAATAAAGGATAAAATAACGGAGAAGAAGAAGCAAATAGCGGCAATATACCAAGGAGTGTCTTTGGCTTCAACAACTGCATCGTTTTTAAATAAAGATTTCCATAATAATTTAAGAGTCTTTTTTGTAGAACTTTGTTCTGGCTCTTTTTTCTTTTTTGTTGTATCAACACTAACTCTCATTAAAATCAATTCCTTTCTTTTCAAATAATTATTAAATGTAAATCTTTATTATTATATTGTAAATATGTAATCTTTTCAAGAATAACAAAAAATCCATTTAATCGGTTTATTAAACACTAATTATGAATTTACTGTATGACAAAATTAATTGTTTTATATGCATAATAAGAATTATATAAAGGTTTTGTATTGTTTATCTTGATAAAAAATTATAAATAAATTATAAATAATAGCAATTATATAATAAACGAACTTAATATAGCTATGGATTTAATATCATCAGAATATGATAATTTTGATATTTTCTATTGTTTTTTAATCTTATAATGTGATAATATTAACACGCCAAAGGCATACAATATGGGTCTGTTTTGGGTTCGACAGGGTTGTGTTTGGCAATAGATGCAGCCGAGTGGTGACGATATCACCAAAACAAAAAAATCTGGCAACAGAAACTTTTCATACGCTGCTGCTTAATTAGCAGACGACATAGTCTTCCGTTTTAGATAAACGGGCAGCGCGCTTCCTAAGGTCTTATTCTTTTACGCTTAGGGTGAGTGTCATAAAGAAAGAATAAGCTTCTGATATGATTATGTTCAGGGGACGAAAATCATATAATCTCGTCTAGTTAGATTTGTTGGGTTATTGATACTAGATTAAAATTAAATTCAACTAAGCTGTAGACGCTATTGCAGAATCTTCTTTGGACACGGGTTCAATTCCCGTCAGATCCACCAACATGATTACAGAAGTTCGCTAAATGCGGACTTTTTTGTTTTTAATAGTGCTTGAAGTTTTCTCCGTAAGTGTCAAAGTTTTCCAGGGTGGATGTAAGGTAAGCGTCAAAGATTTCCAGAATAGACAAAGAAGTTTGAATCTTAAATAATAAACCCAGGAGGTTCAAATATGGAATGTAATAAGTATTTAGAAGAATTTAAAATAGATCTTGTGAAACAATATCTAAATGGCAAGATGAAAAAAGAAATATGTGAAGAGTATGGAGTAG
>CAZZGL010000023.1:0-18093 GCA_964654155.1 uncultured Staphylococcaceae bacterium
ACAAAACCAACTATAAGTCCAAAAGCAAATCTTAATTTTTTCATACTATTTGTCCTCCTCTAAATTAATGATTTCTATATCTTTAAATAATCCACTTGCGTGATTATTGTAAATTCCTAAAGATCCTTGTAAAAAGAAATAATTATCACTTGTTTTATAAATAAGTTGATTATCTAAATAAAATGATATACTTTCTTCATCTTTTCTAATTTTTAAATCAAATGTATCTTTTGATGGCTTTTTCATTTTATATAAAACTTCACTATGCATATAATTTGTTTTAATTATTTTTATGCTCTTAGAGTTCATAACAAACATCCATCCCATAAATGAATATGCATTTTCGAATTCATTTGTTTTTCCATAATTATTAACATCACTTACTAAGCCAACAAATCGATCATCATCTGTTGGTAATCCCACTAATTTAAGATTGGCTTTTATCTCATATAATCGATACTCATCTTTAGTTATAAGAGCGTTTCGATCATTTTCTAAATATAAGCCTGTTGGTAATGTTAAATATCGATGATAAATATTAACTCTTTCTAAATAATTTTTATCATTAACTAACAAAGGATAATCTTTTTTTCTAATTTTTATTACTTCAGTAGTTGCCTTAATGCCTTCTAATACAAACTTATGTTTGCCTTTTTTTAAATAACAAGAACATATGTAATTGTTACCTTTATTCAATTTACACTCAACAACCTCTTTATCAATTAAAAGCTTAATATTTCCTTCTTTTTTGCATTTAATATAAAAGTTATATTCATTTTCTTCATCAATATAGAAACTCAAACTATATTTTTGTTTATTATGAATCGAATTCACTAAGAAGAATGAATCTTTCTTTAAACATTCATTATCACTAGTTCCATACGCAAATAAAGAATATGCTAAATAACTATCTATAAGTTTATTATTTTCAAAGCCTATTTTACCTTTTTTAAGAAGAACTTTTTCTTTTAAAATTAACTCCATATCATCTAAATATAAAGTTAATAACTTATTGGCGTATTGTAATCTAATAGAATGAATAACATCTAAATTGTATTTCTTTCGTAATTGATATTTAATAACAGTATTTTCTATACCTTTTTTATTTTCTATTAATTCAATAGAATCATCTTTAAGCATAATATATTGATTATTTTCTTTATCTTGATAAGAAACAAATAACTTAACATTTCTTCCAATAAAGTTATATTCTATAGAAAAATGCTTATTATCAAATATTTCATCACTTAAATAATTTTCCTCATTAATTCTTTTTTCAAAATATGGTCTATCAAAAAGAACATTATTGTTTTCACTAATTCCATTAACTAACATATGACCATGATTATCAAACATTAATCGAGAAATATTTAAATAACGTTCTCCATTTGGCATCATATTATGATAAGCAATATAATAACTATCTAAATTAGGTCCTAAAAATGTCATAGAATGACCTAATCCATAAAAATTATTACTTGTTGAAATAAGTAATGTATCCTTAAAATCTAAAGCATTCTTACTCAAACTCTTACCACTAGAATAATCCACTCGATAAGCATTACTTAAAAAATGAGTACCTGTATATGTTAAATAATAATAACCATATCTTTTTAACATAAAAGGCCCTTCAGTCCAATTACCTATTGATGTATTAGCAAAATTATAATACTCATCAAACAAAGTAAAATCGGATTCACGATTATCTTCTTTTAATCTTTTAATCGTAATTCCACTTTCACTTGCGCGTAAAAAGTAATTATGCTCAGATGAATCTTTAAAGAAACTACCATCAATTAATTCTTGGATATTATCTTCATATGCTTCATAAGGTCCTTCAATTTTTTTACTTCGATAAATACGATGTCCGTTTCCTGAAGGCGAACTTACAATATAAAAATAACCATTATCATACATTATCTCTGGAGCAAAAGCATACTTTAAATATTCATCATAAGCTACAATACCATTATCATCATTTATATAATTCCACTTAATTAAATCAATAGATTTAAAAAGAACAAGGCCTTTTTCTTTTGTGCAAATTAAATAGTATGCACCATTAAATTTGAATATAAAAGGGTCGGCGGCGTTTTTAAAAACGTCGCCATTTCTTCTTTTGCTATTAAAAATATTTTTATAGAATCGAATACCCTTATTCATAATTATTTAATTGCATCTCCACTTCCAATATCAAAGACATGGATTTTTTCACCATTCATCGATACTTTGATTTCTGTATGTGGTTTAACTAATGTACCAGTAGAAATTTTTGCGATAAAATCAGCATCATTCCATGTGGTATGAACTAATAATTCACTACCCATTAATTCAACAACATCAGCGGATATTGTAAATGGATTTGTCTTATTTGGATTAGCGTATTCTTCATCAAGATGGATATGTTCTGGACGAACACCAATCTTAACATCATGCTTTCCTGTTAAAGCAACTTCATATTCCCCTAATAAACGCACAGCAACATCATATAAGTTATTAACAAAAGCGATATCAACTGAATTTAAGTTGACTCTAACGGCTTTTTTCTTATCATCTTTCTTTTTACGCTTTTGATAATATAATGTATCATCAGTCTTAACTTCGGTTTCACTAAAGACTTGTGCATTATGTAATTTACCAATATCACGTGAATCCATTTTTTCAAATGTCAATAATTCTTTACGAACTATACGAATCCATTTTCTCGCATCAAGAGGTAAAATCTTTTCACCATTAATTGCGTTGAGCTTTGCTAAAATTGCATTTGCGCCTTTTTCAACATGCTCATTTGTTAAAGCAATAATTTCATTAATCATCGCTTTATATTCATTAAGAATATCTTCTTTTCTTTCACCTTCATAAGCATTTAATACTTCTTTAGCAAGATTATATTGTTCAGTAATTAATTCAAGAGCTTTTTGACCATGTTCATCTTCAATTGTTTTGATGACTTCTAAAGCTTCTTCAATCTTCTTAACATTACGATCTAAATAAATGTATTTTAATTCATTTTTAAACGCTTCTTTTTTTTCTTGTAAGAATGAATCAATTAAACTTGTAACTCTTTCTGAATATTCATTACGATAAACTTTAACTAATCCTAAGATATCTTTTAAAACTTTTTCATATTTTTCTAAGCCAAAATAATGTTCAGTGAATAAAACTTCATCAATGATTTTTAAAGCATGCATCTTCTTAAAGTCTGGTAATTCAAGCATACGTTTAATATCAGCATACTTTTCTTTATAAAAACGGTCATGAGTTTCGATAAATTCTTTACTCATTTGGATTTTATATCCATCAGGTAAAATAACTAAACCATTATCATAATGAGCTTTAACAATGTTCATTGCTGGAGAACCTATAAAGGTAGCAACAAATAAATTATTTGGATGAGAATAAATTTCTTGTGGCGCACCAATTTGTTGGACCCATCCTTTTGACATAACTGCAATTTTAGTTGCCATGGTCATAGCTTCAGTTTGGTCATGAGTAACATAAATTGTTGTTGCGCCAATTTGTTCATGAATACGAACAATTTCACTTCTCATTTGTACTCTTAACTTTGCATCTAAGTTACTTAAAGGTTCATCCATTAAGAATAATTTAGCATTACGAACGATAGCTCTACCTAAAGCAACACGTTGCATTTGACCACCAGATAATTCTTTTGGACGACGATCAAGATAAGGTCCTAAATCAAGAATCTTAGCGGCTTCAAATACTTTATTTCTAATTTCTTCTTTTGTTAATCTTACATCATGATATTCAATCATACCATCTTTAATTAAACGATAATATTCATCAACTTCATAACCCTTTGATGCAAGCATTTCTTTTTCTTTGGCAATTGCCTCATGAGCATCTTTAATTATTTTATCTTTTAAAGTAATTTTAGTTTCATTTCCATCTTTATCCTTAATAACTTGAATGGTGTCAAATGACTCAACATCAACAATTGGATAAGATAAAATAATTTTTGAAGCTTTATCACAAATTCTTAAACGCGTACTAATATATGAAGGTTTATTAGTATAATTTAAATTACGGTCACCTGCATCCACGATTGCATCAACAATATCATTAGGACGTTCAATAACTTCTAAAACTTGGTTCCATGCTTTTAAAATTTCACTTTCCTTTGCCTTATGATATTTTCTTACTCTTAAAGGGAAAGCAATATTATCAAAAACTGTCATTTGAGGATATAATGCATAAGCTTGGAAAACCATCGAGATATCACGATTTTTAGATGGAAGATAATTGGATAAAACTTTATTTATATAAAGATAACCACTAGTGATATCTTCTAATCCCGCAATCATTCTAAGTGTGGTTGATTTACCACATCCAGAAGGACCAACTAAAACGATAAAATCGTGTTCTTTAATATCAATATTAAAATCGTATACTGCTTGAACACCATTTGGATATATTTTGTTAATATCTTTTAAACTAACAAATGATTCTACATCCCCATTGATAACACGATTATCATGTTCTTTTAAAATTCTTTTAGCTTCTTTCAAAGGAACAACAGTGCTTCCATCAATAGGTTCAACATTTTCATTTACTACTTTTGCCATATGCAAATTCCTCCTATTTTTCCTCGACAGTTTCTTCAAAAGAACCTAAACTGTCATTTAATTCTTTAATAATTTGTGGATTAATTTTAAATTTTCTATCAAAAGTCATTAATCCGTTAACTTCTTGTTCAACATCAGTTAATTGTGTATAGCAGATACCTTGAATACATTTAGATTTTCTAATTGCTGCATATACTCTTTCTAAGTCTTTTTGATACTGCGCCTCATCGTTACTTACCGTATATCCCCAAGCGCTACCACCAACATCTTTCTTAAAGGCTATGCCTCCAAACTCAGATAAAATAATTGGTTTTCCTTGGTCAATAAATCCAGGATTAACTATAAAGCGATTTATCATATTAAAATTTGTAATATTTTCTCTTGTAGATAAATCTTTTGTAAATTTTGCATACTTTTCTATCTCATGTTCTCCACCATGACAATAGTTATGAACAGTCAATAAATCAGTAATGCAATGTTCCCAGCCGTCATTAGAAATAACTAATCTGGTCGAATCTAACGAATGAATCATATGATAAAGAGTTAAGGCAAATGCTTGTATTTCTTTGTCATATGGAATTCCTTCAATTCCCCATGATTCATTTAAAGGGGTATAACAGATAATCGAAGGATGATTATAATTATTCTTAACTATATCAATCCATTCATTTAAAAGTCTTCTTTGACTATATGAATTAAATCCATAATTTGAAGCGCATTCTTGCCAAATTAAGAAGCCTTCCTTATCACATAGATATAGGAAATAAGGATCTTCAGTTTTTTGATGAATACGACATCCATTAAAGCCCATTTGCTTCATATAATCGATATCTTTTTTAAAGTCTTCTATACTAGGAGCGGTCAATCCGCCATTTAAATAATATCCTTGATTAAGCACTAACTTTTGATATATTTTTTCATTATTTAAATAGACATAACCATTCTCTGTTCTAACTTCTCTAATTCCAAAATAAGTATCAACTTTATCAACTAATTCATTATTAGCGTTATATAAATTAATAGTTAAATCAAATAAGAATGGATTATTTAATGTCCAAATACGATCATTTACATAATCATTTGGTAAATTAAACGAATAAATAGATTTTTTTCCTTGTAATGCCATTTTATATTTTTTAGTGTCATTACGGTCATAAACTACAAATTCTACATATCCATTATCTAAAGTCGTTTCTAAATCAATATTTATTTGATACTTATCTAATTTGGTTGTGATATAAAAATCATCGATATGACTTTCGTTAACAACTTGCATCCATACGGGTTTATAAATACCTGTTGTCCGCGTATACCATATTGCATGTCCCACTAATTCCCAATCTTGTTTTCCTCGAGGAATCGATCTGTCTTTAGCAGGATCATAGCAATACACTACAATTTCATTTTTTTCTTCAATGAAGTCAGTTATATCAACCTTAAATGCCCCGTTAGAGCCATAATGTGACTTAATTAGACATCCATTGATATATACTTCACAATAATAATCAACGCCTTCAAAGTGTATAATTATGCGTTCATCATTATTAATTTTAAATTCATCTAATTTTTTATGATACCAAACATGTTCATGATATGTGGTATCATTAATTCCACTTAATTTTGATTCATAGCAAAATGGCACTTCAATCTTTCTTTTATATTCATGATTTCTAAACCATTTTTCTTTATGTCCTATATGATTATCATCGAATTCAAAATCCCATGTATCGCATAATGATATAAAGGAATCTCTTCTATAATCAGGACGAGGATATTCATTTCTCATAAAAGCAATACCTAACGCTTGATACCAGCGCCCGCCATACCCTCAATAATTTTATTTTGCGCAATTAAGTAGACAACTAAAACTGGTAATAAACAAATAACACCTCCTGCAAGTGATAATCCAATCAAATTTGCAGTTTTGGTATTATTAACAATAAAAGCCATTCCAACTTGTAATGTCCATCTAGTGGCATTGTTTGTTCCTGAATATAGAGTTTGTGGCCAGACAAGATCATTCCATCCACCCATAAATCCAAATAATCCTTGAACAAACAAAGCAGTTTTACCTAATGGAAGAACAATTTTGTAATAAATCTTAAAATTGCTATATCCATCCATTTTTGCAGATTCAATCAAATCTTTTGGAATTCCTTCAAAAAATGTTTTAATTAAATACATTCCATAGACCCCTGAAAGCGAAGTAACAATAAGTGCTACAACGCTTACCTGCGTCAATCCAGTTGAAAACAATGTTTGCAAATTACCAACTGTAGTAGCTACACCTGGAACAACCATACTACCAATAAGAATAGCAAATATAACTTTACGATATTTAAAATCAATAAATACAAATGCATAGGCAGCCAAAGAAGCAACGAATAAATATAAGAAAGTGCCTCCAATTGCGCTTAAACATGTATTAAAAAACCATAATCCGTAATGAACGTGTTGAAACTCATTATTTCTTCCTGAAATCATTTCATCAGGCCATTCATCAGTTAATAAAATATAATAGTTTTCAAGTGTGTATCCATAGGGAGGATTAAATAATAATTCTGGGCGAGCATTTGTACTTAAATAACCTCTTAAAGAACCAAAAATCAATATTAAAAGGGGCATCATCCAAATCACCGAAAAGATTGCTAAGAAAATAAACGCAATAATTTTTCCAATATTAATTTTTTTATTATCTCCCATCGCCTTCTTTTTTTCGAAGCCGATATATTGTTCAATAGTTACTTTATTTTTTCCCATTTTAAATACGCCTCCGAAATCTTTGTTCCAGATTTTTTATCTCTTGTTAGATACATTTGTAATCCGGAAACAATACCTACGATTATTGCAAAAACTATACAAGCAGCTGCAGCAAGTCCATACATAGTTTTCTTTAAATTACTATTCGTAATAATATCTTGTATAAAATATTGAATTGTTGAATAATAATGTCCTCCAGGATTAGTACCTAATTCTTGAATTTTTGGGTAACCATTCGTTAAAACATAGTTTTGTCCATATAGTCCAAAATAACCAATAATTGTAGTAAATAAGCAAAGAACTAATTGTCCTTTAATTCCTGGAATAGTGACATTTTTAATACGATCCCATTTAGTTCCACCATCGATAGAACATGCTTCATATAAATTTTTTGGAACATTTTCTAAACCTGCACAAAGAATGATGAAGTTTCCTCCCCATCCTCCCCAGAAACACATTAAGAAAATAGGAATCCAACCATAACCAACATCAATTTTCCAACTACCTAAATTATACGAAAACCAAATTTGTTCAAACCAATTTATATCAATATTAAACCAAGTATCAATTAATCCGGCTTGTGTCTTCGGTAAAAACAATAACATAAAAACTGTACCTGAAGCAGAAAGTGGGAGAATTGATGGTAAATAAATTAACGCTCTAAAAAATTTATACCCTGGTAATTTAGTATTAATCAATATTGCTAATGCTAATGGAACAATTACCGCAACTGGAACCATAATAATTCCAAATATTAATGTATTTAAAAATGATTGCCAAAATGCTCTAAAATAAAGTCTTTCTATAGATGAATCAAATAAATATTTGTACCATTTAAAGTTATTAAATGTAGCTGCTCCTGGTGCTTTAAAATTAAATTCACATAAAGAAATATATACCCCATATCCTAATGGAAAGACAAAGAAAACAATGAAAGCAAGAAGGAAAGGTAAGAGGAAAAGTATGGCAGTACCATACTTTTTGAATAACCCTACTTTTCTTGAACGATTCTTTGCATATTCCTCTAATACAACTGTTCGTTCCATAATAAATCAACCTATAAAACCGAGGATGAGGATATCATTAAGTTTAATGTAGCTTGAGAAGCTGCTGCTGCATCCGTAACAATTTTAATTGCTTCTTCATCGCTAATAATACCATTTTTATAGGCCGTTTGAATTGAGCTCACAGTACTACTTAATGAATCAAAAACTACTGATTCATAAACAACAGTTTCCATCGCAATTATATCCTTTGGATCACCTAATGCAGCAAGTGTTTTATTTGTTGTTAATAACTCTTTATAATCATCAGATTCATAAACATTTTTCCAAGCTGGAATATGTCCTGCTGAACACCATTGAGTTAAATTATAAACTTCTTTACCTTTTGATTCATACTTACCTTCAATATAGTACTTTAAGAAAGTTAAAGCAGCAGCGACTTTTTGCATACTAGTACAATGCTTAGTAATTGAAAGAGCATGACCATTTCCATACCATTTGCTACCTAAATCAGTATTCATATTTTCCTCAAGAGTCCACCATGAATTTGGATGAGCTGCAGCTAATGGATAAGAAATAACTGGGTCTTCAGCATCTTCTTTAGAAACACCATTACCTTCTTTACGTAATTCTGTATTATTCCATTGTGCTTCATAAATTCCTGATGTTTGCCATGGTCCTTCTGTAAACATAACTGTAGTTCCAGCACCAAACATCGCGACATTTGTAGTGCTTTCTCCAACCAATCTTTTTTCAGCTCTTCTAGCTTGATCTGTACAATATGTTAAGAAACCTTCATTATTTTGATATGTAATTGTTTTTTGATCTTCAGAAACAAGAGATCCTCCATTTGCATATAATGCTCCTAAACCATCTGGATCTGTTGATTGATGGAATGAAGGATAGAATGAAGTCGAAGAAGCAGTTTTCCATGAGTGATCAGCACCACGATTTATATCACGAATTAATAATGTTCCCGCATCTGCTTTCGCTCTTAAACTTTCTAATAATTGTTGATATTCCGCTCTTGAGGCTGGAACAAAACGGGTATTATTATCAAAGCCTAAATTGTTTTTCTTAATAATATCTTGACGAATATGTGTTAAGAAACCATGAGCGTCAATTGGAACTGCATAACGAGTTCCATTATAAATGGTAACACGATCAATGTTGCTATACACATTATTAAAGTCAAGTGACTCAACGCCTGCATCTTCCCATAATTTATCATTAATTGGACGTAAATAATCAAGTGCAGCATATTGAGTAGTTTTTTCATTGTGCATTAAGCAAATATCTGGAGCAGATTTAAAATCATAATCCCAAACATTCTCTAAGGCACTATAATAAGTAAAGTGACCTTGTTCAACGACTTCAATGTTGATATATCCCGAATAATCATCATTAAAACGATTAACAATCTCCCTAAACTTGGTGTTATCCGGTGCACCAATAATGGACCACATTTTAAGCTCTACCTCTTCGGTAAATACTACCTTTCCATTTTCATCTTTTGTGACATCATTTATAAGTGTATCATCGAAGTCACCGCCGCCACAAGACATTAAGCCAACACACATTGCAGATAATACCAATGGGAGGCCTTTTTTAAACAACTTTTTAATTTTCATTAATCATCTCTCCTTTTTACAATTTGTTGTAAGTGCTTACAACATTATTTTCCAAAAACACCCTAAAAAACGCAAGAATTCTTTACATTAAGATTAATGTAAAAAACGGCTTAAAAAGCCGTTAATTTCAATATTTTATTATTCATTTTCTCCTTCATCAAGTTGCTTCAAATCAACTACTCTAGTATTAGTTAAAACGTCTAATAGACTAGTCTTATGATATGCAAATAAAGTAGAAATATATACAGCAATTGAAACAATTCCAATTAATAACATTATCAGTCCTAATGAAAAAACTCTTGTTGATGATAGAAGTGGAATATACATAAAGTCATATACGCCATTAAAAGGTGGGAATAAGAATATCAATATCATTACCGACATAAATCCAATTACACCCAGTATAGAATGAACTAAGGTTATATACCAAGGAATTTTTTCTTCATAAATCGAATTAACCCCTAATTTATTT
This sequence comes from uncultured Staphylococcaceae bacterium, assembly GCA_964654155.1. Lineage (GTDB taxonomy): Bacteria > Bacillota_I > Bacilli_A > RFN20 > CAG-826 > CAG-826. Next base: position 10,454 of record CAZZGL010000023.1, read on the forward strand.
ACGAGTCGTCCTATAGTTCTTCCATCACCAAATAACATTTTTGGTAAAAGAACCGAAATACAATATGCAAGAATGAATGAAATTATCAAAGTATAATTCACAAATCTTCCTTGTTTCTCATAAGAAGCACGATAAACAGTATAGTGATCTGTAAAATAAGGTTCACTAACCACTAACAAGTTTTCCGCATCATCTATCATGTTTTGATACGATAATTGAAAAGAATAAAATAAATCTTTTCCGTTATCATAATCTTTAGTGTTATTCTCGCTAGCACCTTCTTTAAAAAAGTAAGTATACATCTTACTAGCCGTATCTGGTTTCATAATCGGTAAACTATTCTTATCTGAAGGAATGATAAACATATCATCATCAAAATAATAATCATAAAGTTCACACAAGTATTGCACAGGTGTTTTTTCATTATAATCAATTATTTTTAATTCAGGATGATCTACAACATATTTTGTATAAAAATAAGAAATAGAATCAACTTCTAAAGAAGCTTCACCATATGAGCCAACAGTAATAGTTTTAGTTCCATCTTCATTAATAATGCTACCATTTAATTCACTATCAGGAATATAAAAATTTGGCATAGATGAATTTAAATATGAATGACAAATTGCTCGATAAGCATTTTTTATAATTAAATAGATAGAGTTTACACGTTCTCCATCTTCAAGTTCTACAATTCCAGTATTCTCAGCAAATTCGTTATAATATTTGACCTCACGTTCAACTATATCTACTTCTTTTTTGTATGTATTATTTGTTTTAACAATTGTAAAGCCTAATGAAAATAATAAAAAGCTTATAAGTAATACAATAGCATAATCAATACAAAAAGATAAGAAACGCTTCCCAGGTTTTGCCGGGGAAGCATGTTTTATTAATTCGTGAGTTATTTCTTTATTATAAAACATATATGGCATTAATCATCAGCATAGTCTGCATTGGTAAGAACTTTTGCTCCACCTTCGATGCCATCAATAGCCGCTGAAACATCAGCTTCAACACTTGTTGCAGAATAATTTGAGAATACGACATTAGAATTGAATTGGAAAAATCCTGGCATAGAAGCACATGGTTGTCCATCACTTCCTGTTAATAAGTAATGCAAAACTTCCATTGAAAATGCATAATTATCATTTACCCAAATATGGAATTGATATCCTTTACGAGCAACTTTCATCTTAAATGAAGTAACACCAGCAGCTAAATCATCTGGATTTGCAGTTTTATAAGATTCACCTGTAACATATTGTCCTTCAGGAAGAGAATAAGCATCATCTTTATGACGGGCAATATTATTTCCAACGCCAGTATTCCAAGCCCATTGTCCTCCATCATATACTTCACAAACGCCAAAATTTGTCCATTTATAATTTGGTGTTTCATCAGAAATAAATCCATCTAAGAAGAAATGAATTTGATTACTGCCTCCCTCTGCTGCTTTATCAGTTGAAGTTGTCATAATACCAAATTTAGGAAAGTGTTCAGAATCTAAAACATTTTTTACTGTAACAGTTACCTCAGTCATCCAAGTAATGGAGTCAATTCCATCAATAACATAATTTGCTTGACTCCAATTTTTGCCTCCTGGCGCTGCTTCAACAACTGCACCTTCTGAAACTAATTCTTTTGAAGTATCATCAGTTCCTGGAAAATTAGAATATGTTCTACTAAAAAAAGCATTTTTTACAATAACTTTAAAATAACACGATTTTGTATTATCAATATCTGATGTAATAGTAATTGTAGCTTCACCGACTGAAAGAGCAACTAATTTTTTACCTTGAACTTTAACGACTGAATCATTTGAAGAAACAATAGTAACTGCTTTTTGAGAACTGTTTAAACTACCATTTCCTTTTAATTCATAGCACTTAGTTGAATTAATATCTTCTGTAAGACGCAAAATAATTTCATCGTTATTTGCTGTTAAGCTTTTTATTACATCTTTAGTGGCTGTTGTGGTTTGAGTTGCAGGTTCTGAACTACCGCATGAACCTAAACCAATTGCGCTTCCAAGAAGACATAATAACGATAACATTCTTAATAATGATTTTTTCATAATATCCTCCATAAATTTATATGTACATATTATTGAAAGCGCTTTTAGGTGTCAAATTCATAAATTTGAATTTTTTTATAAAAAAACTATATTTATGGATTATTTTTTATGTTTTAGTCGTGTTTTTTTATTTTTTTGATTTTATTCAACATTAAAAATAATGATTAAAATATATACTCTATTAAAATAGATTTCCTATATTATTAATTCATCATATAATTATGAAGGTGATTAAATATTATGCAAAAAATTAAAAAAATATTTAAACCTATAGATTTAACAAAAGGTACCCCTTGGAAGGTAATAATTCTATTTGCTATTCCAATATTAATATCAACATTATTGAACAATGCTTTTTCATTAATTAACTCTTTAGTTTTAAAAAGTACTGTTGGTGGAGATAGCGTTACTGCAGTAAATCAAACTGGACCAATATCAAGTATTCTATTTAATTTTGCTTATGGTTGTAGTGGTGGTTTTGCCGTTATATCTTCAAACATGCATGGCGCTAAAGATAAAAATGGAGTTAGAAATGCCTTTCACCACTCCTTAATATTCTCTTCAATCATTGCGTTTATTATTATTATCATAGGATTAGTATTTTATAAAGATTTACTTGTCGTATTAAATGTGGATGAAATATATCTTCAAAAAGCTGCAGACTATTATCAAATTATATTATTAAGTTTTATATTCATGATACTTTCCAATTACTTAGGTAACTTCCTTCGCTCGATTGGAAACTCAACGGTTCCTTTAATTATTTCTATGTTATCTACACTTGTTAATATTATACTTGCATTTTTACTTACCGGAGTTATCCATTTAGATACTAAAGGTGTTGGACTTGCAACACTTATTGCAAATATATTCAATACAGTTATTTCACTTATTTACATTTATAAAAAATATCCATTTTTAAAATATAAAGAAAGCAAATTTAATTTTGATAAAAAAATGTCAATTAATTTATTAAAAATGGGTTTGCCGCTAGGATTTCAATGGTCAATCTTATTTATAGGAACATTTGTTCAAGCACAAAAAGTTAACGAGTTTGGTCAATTAGCGCAAAAAGCTGTTGGTTGCTATAGTAGTATGGAAGGCTACTTAACAATACCACTAAGTGTAATTGCTTCCTCTTTATTAAGCTTTATTGGTCAAAATTATGGCGCTAATGAAAACAAACGTATTAAAGAAGGAATAAAAGATGCCCTAATAATTGATATCATTAGTTACTTATTTATATTAGTTATTGGGTTTACATTAACACCATATGTCCCTTACATATTCTTACCAGCGGAAGATTTAATTGGACAAGAAGGTCAAAGAATAAAATTCTATTGTTCAACTTATATAAAAGTATTATTACCATTCTTAATTCTTCAAGGAATTGTGCAATTATCTAGATCAAGTTTACAAGGTATTAAAAAGCCTATTATTCCATTTATAAGTGGCATAGGCGAATTATTTGCTAGAGTGACTATTTGTTTATTCATTCCATCATTAATTAATAAAAGTAACCCATTAAGTGACGCTTCATATATTGGTATATCATTTGCCACCCCTATCGCTTGGCTTATAAGTGCGATTATAATGGGAGGAAGCGTAATATACATAATCTATTTAAAAGACTATAAACAAATTAAAGAAAGTTAAGAAAATAAATAAAACTCTAAACAAAGCAAAAAGGGCAAAATGCCCTTTTTTAGATTCGTTAAACATATTTTCTTTGATGTAAAGTAACTGTCAACTTAACAACCGACTTTTCTTTTTTATTATTTTTCATTCTTGCCTTTAATGTATTAAAAGCAATCTCACATATTTCATCATAATCATAATCAATCGAAGTCAAATCCATTAAGCCACATACTCTAGTAGACAAGCAATCAAATCCGACGATATGTAAGCGTGGATATACACGACGGACATTAGGAATCTTTTTATTTAATATTTTTAAAAGATTATACGCTAATTCATCATTAAAACAGAAAATACCTAAATATCCTTTGTTAATCAAGTCAATCATTTGACCACTTATTTGTTTTTGATCTAGTACGATGCAATCAGAATTTGGAAGTAAATTATTTACGGTTGCAATAAAAGATTTTTGACGTCTTTTTGAACATTCAGCATTTGGCATTTTAATATAAATAAATTTTTCTAATTTGTGGAAATTTATTAAATAATTTGCCGCAAGTTGACCACCTAATTCATCATCTAAATAGATTTCATCAATATAGTCTTTATTTATTTGTCTACCAATAATAACTAATGGTATTTGATTTAGTTTAGCTGTTTCAATTACTGAATCTTCCGGCTCTAAGAAAGTAATGATACCATCAATTCTTTGAGATATACATTGCTTTAAAACATCTAACTCAAATTTTTTCGATGATGCATATATAATCGTAAAGTCAAAATTTTCAGATGATATAAGATTAACTAGTTTATCACAAATAACTGAAAAGAAATTGTTCTTTAAGCTATTGATGATAACTGCGACTAAACGTTTTCCATCACGTTTAATAAATTGAGATACATTATTTGGTAAATATCCTAATTCATAAGCTTTTTGACGTACTCTTTCTTTAGTTGAATCACTAATATCATCACAATCTCTTAACGCTCTTGAAACAGTATTGATTGATAATCCTAATTCATAAGCAATACTTTTTAATCCTGTTGTACGTGGATTCAAGATAAATCACACTCCTTCATTCTAACTTAATTAAATTGAATTAATATATTTAATTAGAAAAGGATAGTATCCCTATTTTAAGAGATAACTATCCTACATAGGTAATTTATAGACTATTCAGCTGTAGCTGTAACTAATCTAGCACTATTTAAAGTGAAGGAAGCAAATTCAGCAGATAAGGAGAAGTCTAAAACATTTGTATGTAAACCAGTTAATGTTTGTACATATGATGTTAGTGGATCAGTACCATCATAAACATAACCATCAACACCATGGAAAACATATGTTAATGTTAAATCATTACCAACGCGTTTTGCATTTAATTCAACATATCCTCCTAAGAAAACGTTCTTTAATCCTGTCCAGAAATCTCCACCTTCTTTAAGGAACCAAGTACCACTGTTTTGATTATCAGCAATTTGCTTACTATCTCCATTACGATCATTCATCCAACCACACCAGTCCATACGGAATGTTGCACCATCACCATAAGCAGCGCCTTTAGCCCAATTAGAGGTATCACCATCAGAAACAATTAATAATGGGTGTCTCCATTGATTACCATCTAAATTTTCATCTGCAATGCGATTTCCTGAATCATCATTGAATGATGAATCAAATGTCCATTTAGCATTAAATTCAAAATCTCCAGTTAATCCTGTAAATATTTCAGTCCAATAAGCACGATCTTCCCAACCTCCAGAAGATTTTTTAGATTCATTTTTAATTTCTGTTTGTTTAGAACCACAACATGACCAATATCCACCATAAACACTTTCTGAATCTTCAATCCATTCACCTTCATGACCTTCTGAATGATCTTTTAAATTAGAACAATGTAATAATGGTAAATCTTTAAATACAGTCTCATTCTTTACATGACAATGGATACATTCAGTTGTATATTCACCATGTGTTGAACAAGTTGATTCTTTAGTAACAGTAATTATATCCCTATCATATTTTGTTGCCCATGTATGTTCTTTGCCTTGTACATCTTTAGTTTCATAGAAACCACATTTTGTACAATATCTTTCATCTGTTCCTAATTCAATACATGTTGCAGAAACAGCAGTGTACCACTCAGTAAAGTCATGTTCACCATCTGAACAATACTTAGCAACGATATCATCGTTATATCTAACTAAACCAGCTTCTGTTAATTTTAAATAACTTCCCCATGGAGCAGACCAATCCCATGAAATCGAATTCCAACCAGTAGCAGGATTTGAACCAATTCTAATACCAAGAATTGTATCTTTGTCAACTGAACCAACGCCTAAATCTTCATATAAAGCAAATGTTTCAATCTTAACATTGTATAATCCATTTTTATCAGCTTCTGTAGTATGAGTGGAATTAGCTTTTGTAAAGTTACCTTTACTGCTGCCTGCAGATGCCCATAATTGATAGTCAGCACCAATATTATTTTCTGTTAAGAAACGAACTTCAAAGTTATCATTTTCCCACCAATCACTATTTTTTTCTTCACCTTTAAGATTCTTTACATATATATCAGCAAAGATATATACACCACGAATATTTCTAGTTGCATAGAAATCAATATGTTCACCAGCGCCTTTTAATGCAAATTCATATTTAGCAACACCTTCATAAATTGCATCATCCTTTTTTCCATCAATATTAACATTATCTTTTGGATTATCAGAAATTTGAATTTTTACTGTTTTTGATAAAGAACCATATTTTGCAGTAATTTCAACATTACCAGCTTTTTCACTACTAGCAGTTACAATACCATCTGCACTTACAGTAGCTAATGATTCATCACTTGAAGAATATTCAATCTTACTATAATCAAAGTTGATTTTATCACCTGAAGGTCTAATTTGATATGTTTCACCTAAATATAATCCTGTTTCATATGATTTAAGAATTATTTCACTTGGTGCTTCATACATATCTTTAATTGCTTCTCCAGTTAAAGTTCTAATATTCTTAATTGTTGCACCAATATTGAAGCCGCCAATCCAAGCATATGTTGGTTCATCAGCTTTAATGTTATCAAGTGATCCACTTGCATAACATTTTTTTCCATCTCCATATTTAGCAAACATATAGAATTTACCACCATCTCTTAAAAGACCCATAGTAAATTCATTATCTTCATCATCCATAACAACTTTATCATCGTTACTAACATAGAATGTTCCAGCATGCGTTCCACTCCAATTCCAGTTAGTATAATCATCAAGCATTCCAACCATTGAACATTCTGTCCAACCAGAAGTAGCTTTATTACGATCTAAAGCAATATAATAGAATGCATTATTAACTTCATCTTGAGCGCTAATATATGTACCAACATTAGAATTTCCTGTCATAATACCATATTTTGCATAATCTTCTCCATCAGCCATTGAATCAATTCTAATTGTTGCTTCAACGTACCATTGTGTACCGTAGACACCATTAAACATAAGTGCAGGATCTCCGCCAGCGCCATGTGTAATCACTCCATCTTTTAAATAGGTTGAGTAATCGAGTTCATTAGCGTGTGAGGTCTTCAAATCAAACGGTGAATGTTCGACACTAAATTCGACACTATCTGATTTTGATCCATCGGCAACACTTGTCGCAGTGATTGTAACTTTTCTGTTTTCTGTAACATTAGCAAATTTAACTATGCCATTTGTTACAGTAGCAACATCTTTATCAGAAGATGACCAAGCAATATCTGTGATTTCAGTGTCACCAGTAATAGTGCCTTTTAATTTAACAGTTGAGCCGCCCAAAACATTTGTTTCTGATGTTTCATTTGTAATTGTAACGGCAATAGGTTCTTTGTTTCCACAACTTGCTATACCGAAGAGCATAATTGCAGAGAGCACCAATAAAGGCAAT
>CAZZGL010000024.1:0-17879 GCA_964654155.1 uncultured Staphylococcaceae bacterium
GACACTGATAGTTCTTCAAGTGTTTTTAATATTTTTTCTTTATTCATTCCATTTATCCTCTTTCTTTGTTATTACCTTTAAATATGCGTTTATACATAACAAAAAGAACTCATCCATAGAGTTCTACATTCTTCTATATTTTACACTTATATAAACGATTCATACTTTATTTCGTTTTAGTAGCGATACTTCTTAGACGCCTATACTTATATTGAACTTTCTAATATTTTCAAAAATTCATCTTGCTAAACATCTGGATTTCCATTCATTTCTAACGGAGCAACTGAAACTTCAGTATTTTTGAGTATTATAAAACCCGCGACCTATCAAGATGTTCTGTAATATCATCTTTTCAGTAGCGGGTATATAATCGAATGGTGACCCGTACGGGATTCGAACCCATGAATGCATGCGTGAAAGGCATGTGAGTTAAGCCTCTTCTCCAACGGGCCAATTAATGGCGCCTACCGTAGGACTCGAACCTACGACCGATCGGTTAACAGCCGATTGCTCTACCGACTGAGCTAGGTAGGCATATCTTGCGTGGCTAACGCAAGAAGTATATTATCATACACTTTAAAAATTTGCAACTACTAAAATGAATTATTTTTCAATTTTTGCAACAATTGTGTTATAAATATCGCCAATAGTAACAAATGAAGTCATTTCATCATTGCTGAATTCAATGCCAAAGACATCTTCGATTTCATATAATAAATCGATTTTATCTAACGAATCCAATCCTAAACTTTCTAATGAAGCACTTTTATCAAAAGCAACATCTTTAATTTTTTTAGAAAGTACTTCTTGTAATTTTTCATCAATATTCATATTTTCCTCCATAATCCTTATGCATAAAGGACTTAAACATTTTAGGGATGTTTTATCCCATTTTGCGAGAATAATGTCAAACCAAATCAATCGATTCAGCAACAAATTGCCATCGCATATCGGTATTATATCAATAAAAATAAAATAAATAAATAGTTTTTAGATATAGTTAACCCAAACTGTTTGATTGATTGAAACCTTATTTCCAGCAGTAATAAGAGTTAAAGAAGAATATTCTTTACTTAATTGATAACATAATAAACTTCCTTCATTACTAATTTCTTTGATTTCAACATAATAATTTTCTTCTAATTCACTTTTTATTTCTTCTCTTATAAATCCGTATTTTAAAATATCTTTATTAATTGAATCTGCAATGGTATATAGCTCTTTTTTTATATCAGTTATCGAAGAAACATCCACTACAACGCCCAAAGAAAATATTAACAATAAAGGTAATAGTAATTTACTTAATCCCATAGATAAGCTCCTTAAGGGTCGGAAACAAAAATATTAATATGATACTAATTAATAATATCAAAACAATAAAACAGCTCATTTCTTTTGCTTTTCTTTCTTTTATAGTTTCTAATTCATTGTTCTTTTTCATTTCTTTAATAAAATCAACAAATATTTTATCCCATTCATCTGTTCGTTTTTCTTCAATAAGAAAATAAAACCCCATCATCATTTTTTTATAATTTAGCGAAAAATCATCACCAATTAAATTGATATATTCTTGATAATCTACTTTATTAAAAACAGATTTTTCAATTAATATTCTTAATTCATAAGGCAAATCAAACTCTAATAAAAAATTTTTTGTAACATTTCGATAATTATTAATTGATATGAATAAATTAATGTATTCTTTTTCTTTAATTCTGTGTTCTTTTATTCTTTTTTGATTATCATATTCTTTATAGACAATTGAAACAATTAAACCCACTATTCCAATAACTACCGAATAGATTAAATTTTTTGTGAAATAAAAAATGAAAAATGAAAAAAGAATAGAGACTAAGATAATTGAAATAATAATTTTATCCGTTTTTTTACTATCTTGCATATATTTTATCCTCACAGACATCTAAAAGAATTGTTCTACTAACAATCCAAAAAACACCTAAAAACACCACAATTGACAAATATGCTAAATTATTTAAAATCAAGGTTTTAAAAAAATTATTAAATACTATTTTAATTAATAACACACCTATCACAGATAAAAAATACGAAATTAATAAATTATTTTTTTGTTGTAACCTTTCATTTTCATTTTCTAAATATTCATAATATTCATTAATTGATGAAATATGTAAATTACTATAAAAAAGATTCATCTTTCGCTTTTTCCGATAATCAATAGTTTGATTATTGATATATAGCAAGCATTCATTTATTACTTGTTCTCCAACACCTTCTTTATCTATTTGTAAATAAGAAGATTCGTATAACTTTAATATATCATTTAATAAATCTCCCTGATAATCATCTTTATAATGCAGTAAGTAATGAAATTTAAAACTTTTTTTAAATTCTTCTTCACATTTAATAAGATCCTTTTTATTAGCTTCTTTTCGAACAACAAACAAAGCATCGCCAAAACTGACTATTAAGCAAAAGAAACAAATAATTATTTGTGAAGTTAAAATATAACTTAAAAAAGAAAAAATCAATGGAAAAATAATACAATACTTATTTATTTTCATTATTATCACCCTTTATTCCTATATCATATTGAGTATCATAATAAAATGTTTTAAAATCAACTTCTAAATCAATTTTAATTTGCACAGAAGTGCCATATTCATCACTAATACCGTAATTATCAAATGTCACTATACTATATTTAGAAGGAGTAATTGAAGAAATTTTTTCCCAGTAAACATGAAAATAATGATCTAATAAAGTCTTTTTAAATTTTGCCTCAACTCCATCTTCTTCACTAATTTCAATACTTTTAAATGAAGCACATAATGAAACATTCTTAAATATATTTTCATATTTTTTCTCTTGAATAATATAATGATTATTTATAAAGCTAATCGAACAAAAAATAATTGGAATTAAAAGCAACACTTTTACCATTCTTTATAATCCTCCATTATTTTTTCATCAATTTCGCTTTCACTAATAGAAACAACATTATCAGATGATAAACCTAATGGATTTGATACAAATTCGTAAACTCCATCAAATACAAGTGTATTAGAATGCACTCCTGCTCCATAAATATTAATTGTAAAAGGAAATTCTTCTTTATTCTTTCTTAACGCCTTACTTATATACAAATTATTTGTAAAACTAAAATAATCACCACTTGCCCTCGATATCATTAATGTCTCATTATCCACATAAAATGATTCATTTAATAAAATTTGATAATACTCTTCTTTTTCTATTTTAAGTTCGAAACGATATCCTCCTATATCTTCATCAAATAAAAGCCGCGGAAAATCATCCATTGTTCCATATATAATTAATTCTATTTTTTCATATTTAAATTCTATATCTTTCAACGAATAAATAAATTTTAAAGAAGACAAATCAAATTTATATAATGAATCTGATATTATTTTTTTCTCAAATAAAAATTCATATTGTTCAGCACTGTAAATAACTTTACCATATTTTTCCACATTTGCTAAAGAAGTTGGAATCGCTAATGATTTATTTTCCTCAATTGCGGATTCAATATTAATTATTTCCTTTTTTTGGGAACACACCTCAATTAATGTAAAAGTTGAGTATGCATAACAATCGGCGATTAATTTAATAGTTGATTTTCCTTCTATAATCATATCTTTTGGAATTATAAATTCACTTACAAATCCAAATCCTGGATATCTTGCAAAGGATGTTATTAAATTGTTATTTATTTTAAATTCAAATGTCGTAAATATTTCTGCATACTCTAATGGAGCAGTATATTCATAACTAACCAACATATCCTCACCAATTTTTAATGGAGTAATCTCTATATCAGAAAAATAAACAACTGGTTTTATATTTTCAAATCCATCTAATCCTGCAAGCAAGATACTACACATAATAAATATCTTTTTCATAATATTCCCCTATACTTTAAAATAACAACTAAATAAAGAAAGAAACAAATTTGTAATATGCTGCTTTTCTATATCTAAAATAAGTGCTTCTTGAAAAATACTCTAAATACCAATAAGGCGGCTCATGTTCTATATGAAGAACTTCATTAGCTATTATTTTTCTTTGCATTTTATCCAATGAATTTAAAGCATTTTCGATGTAATCGACCATTTGAGTGGGAGTAACCTTATACGATGTTGTCGTTTCATTTAGGGTAAATAAAATTGTCTCTTGATCCTCCTTTCCGATTTTAATATGCGAATTTGCTTTTAAATAGATTAATCCAATCATATTTGTAATTTTAATAAGATCTTTAAACTTGACTTTTTTAATATTTTCCATAAATACCTCCTGAAAATATGTCTATATATATATTTACGAAGCAAATTAAAAATCTCCTAGTTTTTTTTACATTTTGTAATTATTATTACTTGTATTTAATCGATATTTACTATTTTTTTAATAAAGAACAAAAAAAACACCACTTCAAGCAAAAGTGGTGTCAATAATAATTGTGAATTAATTATTCAAAGCTTGGAATACTGCAACTGCACATGCAACTGTTGCACCAACCATTGGATTGTTACCCATTCCAATTAATCCCATCATTTCAACGTGAGCAGGAACTGAAGATGAACCCGCAAATTGAGCATCTCCATGCATTCTACCCATTGAGTCAGTTAAACCATAGCTTGATGGTCCTGCAGCCATATTATCTGGGTGTAAAGTTCTACCTGTACCACCACCAGAAGCAACTGAGAAGTATTTTTTATTATGGTCATAGCACCATTTTTTATATGTACCTGCAACTAAATGTTGAAAACGAGTTGGGTTTGTGGAGTTACCTGTAATAGAAACATCAACTGCTTCATGTCTCATAATGGCAACACCTTCGGTAACATCGTTTGCGCCATAGCAACGAATTTTTGCTCTTTCTCCGTTTGAGAATGCAACTTCACGAACGATTTTTAATGTTGATGTTGCAAAATCATAATCGGTTTCAACATATGTAAATCCGTTAATACGGGAAATAATGTATGCTGCATCTTTTCCTAATCCATTTAAAATAACTCTTAAAGGTTCTGAACGAACTTTGTTTGCGGTTCTAGCAATACCGATTGCGCCTTCTGCTGCGGCAAATGATTCGTGACCTGCTAAAAAGCAGAAACAATTTGTTTCTTCGCGAAGTAACATCGCACCTAAATTACCATGTCCCAAACCAACTTCACGAGTTTCTGCAACAGAACCTGGAATACAAAATGCTTGTAAACCAACACCAATTTTTTCTGATGCTTCGGCAGCGCTCTTAACATTTTCCTTTAAAGCAATCGCGCATCCTAATGTATAGGCCCAAACAGCATTTTCAAAAGCGATCGGTTGAATACCTTTAACTATTTTTTCAACATCTACACCATGTGATAAACATAAATCGCGAGCTTCTTCAATTGAATTAAAACCATATTTTGCTAAACATGTTCCAATTGTTGCTTCACGACGTTCATAGTTTTCAAATAAAGCCATGTTTCACACCTACTCTTTCCGTGGGTCAATGTATTTGACCGCTTCATTATAACGACCATAAGTTCCAATACAGCTTTCATACGCTTCTTTTGGATCCTTACCAGCCTTAATAGCCGCCATCATTTTGCCAAGATGGACAAATTTATATCCAATTATTTCGTTATTTTCATCAAGAGCAACATTTAAAACATAACCCTCTGCCATTTCTAAATAACGAACGCCTTTAACACGTGTACCAAACATTGTACCAACTTGTGAACGAAGTCCCTTGCCTAAATCATCGAGTGATGATCCAACTGGAAGACCACCTTCTGAAAAAGCAGTTTGTGTGCGTCCATAAACTAATTGTTTAAAGATTTCACGCATTGCAACATTAATTGCATCACAAACTAAGTCAGTATTTAGTGCTTCTAAAATCGTTTTTCCTTGTAAGATTTCTGCCGCCATAGCTGCTGAATGTGTCATTCCAGAGCAACCAATTGTTTCAACTAAAGCTTCTTCAATAATACCGTTTTTCACGTTTAATGTTAATTTACAGGCGCCTTGTTGAGGTGCACACCAACCAATACCATGGCTTAATCCCGAGATATCAGTTATTTCTTTAGAACGAACCCATAATCCTTCTTCAGGAATTGGTGCTGGTCCGTGGTCGCAACCTTTACGCACACTGCACATTTCTAAAACGTCTGCGGTGTAAGTAATTTTACTCATTTTTAAATCTCCTTCCATACAAATAGAATAAATCTACCTCCATAATGATAACACAACAGCTACATTTTTCAATAAAAATGTAATCACGAAAAAAATATTACAATTGATTAAAATTAGAAATAATTTATAATTAAATCGATTAAGGAGACTAACCATATGATTATTTTAGTAGGAGCGTCCGCAAGTGGCAAAACAGAAATTGCTAAAAACTTAGCAAAAGTTTATAAAATTACAAAAGTTATTACCCATACAACAAGAAAAATAAGAATAAATGAAATCCAAGATCAAGATTATCATTTTGTAAGTAAAGAAAAATTTCTTGAATTAAAACAAAACAACTATTTTGTTGAAACAACTTTTTATAATGGAAATTATTATGGCACAAGTAAAAAAGAAATAAGCGATGAAAAATGCTTGATTGTCGACCCAAACGGATTAAGATCTTTTGAATTGTTGAACGATCCTCGAATAGTTACATTTTGTTTAGTTACCAGCAAAGAAATTAGAAAAAAAAGAATGGAAAGTCGTGGCGATAAAGAAGAAGATATTATCAAAAGATTATCGAATGATGATATATTCTTTTCAAAAGAAGCAATTGGTAATGTCGATTATATAATCGATTCAGAAAACGCTTCAATCGATGAATTAACCACTACAGTATATGAAAAATATAAAAAGCATTTAGCTAATTTAAAATAAATCCCATTTTTTTATAGTATTATCAGAAAAGAATCCACGAATTAAATAACCGTTTTCTGTATTAATTACTTTAGTAATAAAAGCTTCTTTTTTTAATAAAAAGAGGTTTTTTTCGTATGGTAACAGAAACTCTTTTTCCTCAATATCATGATAAATTGTTTTAAAAATTAAATCTAAAACATAATTTAAATTGTCATCATCCTTAAAAGAAGTAAATAAACTTCTTTCATCAGGAATAAAAGGATACTTGCTTAATAAATCTGCTTTATTATATAAATATATTACTGGAATGTCTTCAACACCAATTTCTTTTAATACTTCTTCTGTAATACTTTTTTGAACATTATAATAAGGATCACTTACATCAAGTACATGAATCAACAAATCCGCTTCTTTAACTTCTTCTAAAGTAGATTTAAATGCCTCAATTAATGTTGTTGGCAAACGATCTATAAACCCAACTGTGTCCGTACATAAAAAAGAAGGATAAGAGGGAAAATTAATTAATCTTGTCGATGTTTCAAGTGTAGCAAATAAGCGATTTTCTTCTAAAACCATTTTTGAATCTTTTGAATGAGAATATTTTATTAATTTATTTATAAATGATGATTTGCCAGCATTTGTATAGCCAACAACGGCGATAAGAGGTATATCATTTGTTTTTCTTAATCTTCTTGTTGTTTTCTTTTGCTTTCTTAATTTTGCTAATTCATCACGCTTTTGAGAAATAACCGCTTTAAAGTTAGATCTAATTAAATCAATTTTCTTTTCGCCTTCACCTTTATTATGACCTTTTCCACTAGTAACTTGTGAATAATCAGCATCTTTATTAATCAATCTAGTTTTTTGATACATTAAATTTGCGATTTCAACTTGTAATCGCGCTTCTTTACTTTGGGCATTTAAAGAGAAAATTTCTAAAATAATGCCCATTCTGTCATAAACAGGTAATAAGAACGCATCAGATAGATTTTTTTGTTGCAATGGAGTTAAATCATCATTAATCACAATTGCATAAATATCTTCTAACATAGATATATAGCCTTTCAATTCTAATATTTTACCTTTTCCAATATAGGTAACTCTTTTTATTTCATCCAATTCTTGCGTATAAAACCTAATCGCTTCCATTTGTAAAGAATCTAAAAGATTGATTATTTCTTGATCGCTTCTAGTTTTATCCTCACCTTTTAAATGCGCACTAATGACAATTACTCTTTTCATAAAATCACCTACTAAATTATATCACATCTTGAACTCCACTAAAATCTTCTCCTCGACTTTGATAAAGTGTCACATATCTCATTATCGCAGCAATTAATACAAATATAGCCGCAATTAAGAAGTTTTTATTGGCAGAACTAGGATTATTTTTATAATTCCGATAGTTTGTATAAGCAAAAAATAATGTAGAAAGAATTATTAAAAGAAGAGGTATTTCTGATTTTCTACCTAGTTCTGAAATGGTTTGATTATTAAGTTTACCTTGTTTATATGCATTTATTCTTTCAACAGAAATTATTAAAGTAAGTATTAATGCAATTAAAGCAACAAAAGAAAAAATAAGTTCTAATACCATAAACTCTAATTCATTTTCATCAACTTCGTTATAACTATTAGAATACATAAAAAACCTCAATTACATTATATTAGTTTTTATAATTGTTTATGTTATCAATAACAGATATTAAAAAATGAACATCAAATAATAAAACTAATTATTAACTTTTTTAATTATTTCATCAGTTTTTTTAATTATATTATCAACATCTTTTTTAAATCGCTCAGGAATTTTCTTTTTAGTTGGATATCCTGATATACCAAAAAGACCTCTAGGTCCTAAATACATTCCATTTTCAAAGTCATTATTAGCCGCTAATAAGACCATACCAAGCGAAGCTTTTTTAGGTGAATGAGTAAATAACGGTAAAACTAAATGAGCAAGTTTTTGAAACCAACAAGGAAAATTATTATTAGAGGATGAAAATATATTCGTGGAAGTTACACCTGGATGCATCATCATAACCTTCACATTAGTTGTTTTAAGTAAATAAAAATAATATTTAATTATGCATAATTTTGATAACCCATAATTTTTGGAAACTTTTTTATCGTTTTCATCCAAAAATGACAAATCTTTATATTTAGAAAAGCGATATGTTAAAGAAGTAACTAATACTATTTTACTTTTATCATATTTTTCTAAATAAGGAAGTAATTTATTAATTAAATAATAGCTTCCAAAATAATTAACTCCAATTGTTAAAGGTAATCCATCATTAGTAAATTGATTAGGTGAAGGATGATATATTCCTGCATTAACAATGACTGTATCAATATGATCATATTTATCTTTAATTTCTTCTACAAGATGATTAATACTTTCAAAAGATGATTGGTCATAAAGAAAAATTGTTACTTTTGCATTTGGACATTCTTGAAGAATTTTATTTTTTGCCTTTAAAGAGCGTTGGTTAGACCGACATGCCAAAATAACATGTGCACCTTTTAAGGCAAAGATTTTCGCCGCTTCAAAGCCAATCCCACTATTACCGCCGGTAATCAATATTACTTGATTATCTAGTGATGGTATTTTTCTTTGAATCCATTTATTTATATTCATAGCCTTCAACTCCTAATGAACAACAATCATAATTTTTAAATATTAGATGCAAATTCTAATTTTGTTATTCTATTATGTTTTATATCAAAATAAATATGAAATACATTATTCTCTTTTTCTAAAAACGCTTTAATACTAACCGCAGATTCAAGCCATCTGACATGAAATTCTTGATATACTTTAATTTTTAAAATCATTTCATCTAGTGAAACATTCTTTTTATTATCGATATCATAAAATATAGTATCTTTTGTAAAAAAAGGATATACATCTTCTTTTTTTGTTGAAATAAAAATTGAATTCAAACAATTTTTAGCTAGTTCAATTTTTTCCATAATTATTGCCTCCAATACTTATCATTTTGATCTATTTCAATTTCTTCTTGATTTTCAAATAAATAAAATTCTCCTTCTTGAAAATCATTTTTAAATTCATCAAGGCTTAAAAAAGCTTTTAAATATTTATTACGAATAATCACTTTTTCATTTCTATAATAATAATATGTTGCATTTTTTCCAAAAGAAATTGAAACTAAACATTCTCCTTCTTTTAATAAAGAAATTGCATTTTCCCATGAAGAAATTTTATTCATAATAAACTCCTTTTTATAATTTTAAAAAGATTCTGTTCAATATTATTAGAATTATCACAAGCTCCTGTCCTAATAATAATTGCATAAGTTATTAAAATCATAATGATAATTAATATAAAAATTATTAAAGATTTGGTTGAGCCTTGAATTTTTATATCAGAACCAGGCTTTTTTTCTATAAATTCCATTCCTTTAATTATATCTTCAAAGTTAATCTTTGCTATATAAAGATTATGAAAATCTTTTTTTAAAGCTAAGATTGCTTCTTCTTCATTATTATTTAATATATTTTTCTTTATTTTTCTTTTAATTGATAAAACTTTTGAATTTTCTATATCAAGCAATTTTCCAATAATTGTAGTCTTAATTTTATAAAAAAATGAAAACACAATAACTGCCGTTTCTTTATTGCTTAAGTCATTATTGATTGGTATAAACGGATGTTCAAAAGATATTATTTCATCAATATCCATGTTACTTAATTTTGAAAAACGTTCGTTTTTTTTAAAAAAATTACGAACACATTTTTTAATTAACATTAACGACCAAAATTCAAAATTTGTATTTTCCTTTAAATCATTAATGTTGTTATATAATTCATGATAAAAAGACACGATTAATTCATTAATCCATTCATCATTTCTTATTAAATATTTAAAATAGAAATAATATAAATCATTATATACATTATAAACTTCTTTAAAAGCTTCTTTTTCACCTTTTCGAAGTTTAATAATATATTTTTCTTCAATTAACATTTATCGTGTCTCCAATAAGTACTATTCTTCTAATAATTTTTCTAATTGATCAACCAATTCGCTCATTCTTTCTGTAACCGCCAAGAATGATTCCTTTTTAGTAAAATCAACACCGGCTTTTCTTGTTTGATCAACCGGATACTCTGAACCACCACTTGATAAAAGCGCTATATATCTATCAAATGCTCCATCTACGCCATCTTTAACATCTTTATATAGTTTAAAGGAAGCCGCAAAACTTGTTGCATATTGATAAACATAGAATGGGGTGTGGAATAGATGTGGAATATAAGCCCAAACATATTGTTTATATTTTTCATTAACAATATTTTGGCCATAATATTTTTTATACAAATCAATCATTATATTAGATAAAACTTCATGATTGATTGGCTCATCTTTTTCCATCAATTGTGAAACTTTTAATTCATATTCTGCAAATAATGTTTGACGATAGAATGTCGCCATTATTTCATCAATTGCTTTTTGAAGCAACATTATTTTTTCTTCTTTTGTGGCTTCACCTGATTTTATAAAATAATCTAATAGCATATGTTCATTAAATGTTGAGGCAATTTCTGCAACAAAAATCGTATAATTTTGTAAAGTTCCAGGTTGAGTTTGCGCAAATAATGAATGAATAGAGTGACCTGCTTCATGGGCAACTGTAAAAACATCATCCAATGTATCACTATAATTTAAAAGAATATATGGATGTAAATCTACTTGACTACTTGAATACGCTCCAGTATATTTTCCATCTTGTTCATAAACATCAACAAAGCCTTCTTCTAAAGCGGTATGAGCTTTTTCAATAAATACTTTTGGGCAATCTTTTATAGAGGCAAAGAATAATCTCTTTGCATCTTCATAAGTATATTTTTTACTTGATGATGCTAATTCCATAAAACGATCATAGGTTTTATGGGAAGATAATCCCAAAGCTTTCTTTCTTAATTTAATATATTTTTTAAGAGCTTTATTATTCTTTCTAGCAACTTCAACTAAATTCGTATAAACACTTGTTGGAATATTATTATTAAATAAATTAGCTTCAAGAATTGAACTATAATTTTTGGCTTTAGCAATTGATTTTTCCGATTGCATTACTAAACGATAAATTTCTGCATATGTATATTTATTATTATCATAGGCTTTATAAATAGCTTCAAATATTTTCTTTCTTTCAGAAGCAGAAGAAGCTTCGGCAATCAAAGACCTCCAATTGCCTTGAGTAACTGTAACTTTTCCTTTGCCTTTTAATGAAATTGTTACTGGCTTTTTATCAGCAACCGCAAGTGCATCATATAAATCACTACCTATAGAAGTTAATGGATTATATAAAGAAAGCAAATACTCTGATTTTTTATCTAAAACATGTTCATTACTATGGAATAATTTTTGCATTGGGAAACGAAATTCTTTTAATTCATCATCGTTATCAATCCATTCCATAATTGTTTTTTCGCCAACAGAAAGAATTTCTGGGGAATCAAATGACATCGCTTGAGAAAGAGCATTAAGAACATTAATAACTTTCATTAAATCTTGTGTGTTTTTAACATTCTTCTTATTTAAATCGTGTCTTAAATGCGCATATTGATATACTTTTGATAAAACTTCATCAATATGTTTATTAAACAACATATACGATTTAAAGCCTTCTTTCGTATTTAATTTTCCTTCATATGAAGAAAACACTTCGATACTATTTTGAACTTCAGCTAATGAAGCCTCAAATTCTTCTTGATTTTTAAATAAATAAGTTAAATCCCATTTGTACATAATTAATAATCTCCTTTTCAACCTTAAATATTATATCATTTTGCAATCTATAAAAATATCATTTTTATTAAACATTTAATACGCATATAATTACTAATTTTCTATGATATTTTTCTTTCGTTCATACCTAACAAATAAGTACGCCACTATAACACCAATTCCCATTAACACTAATCCTAATGGCAAATCTAATGTCATATTCCCCTGTCCTTTCGACCAATTAACATATATTTCATAAATATCCGGGTTAAAGAACATTGAAATAACAGAACCCAAAGATAATCCTACAATTAAATAATATGTGGTTGTTTTTGCCTTATCAAAAAGATATGTTAATAACTTTGAAAAAGAAAAAACGCCAATTAATAATCCAACACCAAAACAAACATAAAGTAACAATACTAATGGATTTTCTTTCCAATACGATATACTAACACTTGCCATAAGTGGCTTAAAGTAACCAAATGCCATTAATACTGCAGTCGCACTTAATCCAGGTACAAGTTGCGTGATAGCAACAATATATCCTAAAATAATGAAGAAAAAATATTCCCAAAGTTGTATATTATCAAAATTTTTAGACGCGTTATCCACACTATTGTTTTGTATCAATACAGAAGTTATGCCAATTGTAATTGGAATTAATATTCCGATAATTAATAAAATCAAACGTAAAGATGTTGTTTTTTCATCTTTAATTTCATCTCTTATTGCTGGAAAAGCACCAATCATTAGCCCTGCAAATAAACCTATAATAGCAAATGGAATTATTTCTAACAATTGTTTAATACCAATAAATCCTGCACCAAATCCAACACCAATTCCTATTACTATCGGTAAAAGAAATAAAGCACAAACAGCAAATTTCTTAACAATATTACTAATTGCGTATAATAGCTTATCATATAATTTAAAGATAATTGCAACAGTAGACCCACTAATTGCAGGAACAATAACCGCTAAGCCAATAAAAAATCCTAACAAAGCACTTTTAAACCACGATTTAAATGAATGCTTTTGTAGTACAACATCTTGTGTTTCAGTATCCATTAACAACATCTCCTTGAAATTACATATAATTATACATAATTTTTAGCTAAATATGAATATCTTTATTTTAATAAAAGCTTAGCTATTGCTCATATCACTCCACATCAGAAGTCAAATAAATTGTATATTTACTTGTATTTATGTTTAAATATTGATAAAATATGCATGTTATCAAAACAAATGCCGCCGTGGCGAAATAGGCAGACGCGATAGACTCAAAATCTATTATCAGTGATGATGTGTCGGTTCAAGTCCGACCGGCGGCACCATTTAATATTTTAGTGGATTAATCTTGATATGATAGAATTATCAAGATTTTTTTTAGAAATTGCAACTTCTATCATTAGAAAATAATTATACTTTAGTCAAAACCTTTTTAATATTTCTATGCCTTTTAAACATTATAAAATTATTTTATAGCATCCTTAATTAATCAAATAACAATTAACCTTACATAAATTTATTTCATATTAAATAAATTAAAACTATTTATTATGAAACAAATATAAAAATAAAAGCATTTCTTTTAAATCATTTTCTGAATAGCATTTTAATATAACTTGATTATTACTTAATATAATACCATTACTATATACAAGAGGATATAATAGTTCTTTTAATTGATCATATTTTAAATTATTCTCTATAAGATAAATATTTAATTCTTCTATAGTTCTTTTATGTCCTCTACCATCATAAATAAATAACAATATGTTTAAACTCGTTTTTAAATTATCCATGTTATTAATATAATTCATATTTAATAGTAATAAACAAATTACTATTTTTTGGTAAAAATAAAAAAGATAAATCCTTTATATCTATTAGGGTGGGGCGCAATTTGAAAACAATATAACTCAACCTCCTTTAATTATTCAAAATCTGTTATACCTAATAAACTATAAAAGATTTATCCACAGATAAGTTAACATCTTGTCAAGATGAAAATAAGCGATGAATCATGTAATCGCCATTTTTCAAAACATAATTTGTAAAAAATATTGCTAAAATCAAAATATATTTGGTTAAAAGATGGTTTGAAAACAATATCAGTTTTTTAAAATTTATCTTAAATCGCCCAAAAATGAAGTGAAATATTACAAAATTGTTAAATTTAGTAAAAAAACAATGTTTTAACAAATAAAAATTTGTGGAAACTAAACAGAACTCAAATGTTTTTATATTTTTTAAAAAAAATGTTGATTACATATTTCAAATTTGTTAATATATATAGGCACGAAGGAGTCTTAGCTCAGTTGGGAGAGCGTTTCCTTCACACGGAAGAGGTCGCAGGTTCGATCCCTGTAGACTCCACCATTAATTCATGTGCCGACTTAGCTCCAACGGTAGAGCGACCGACTTGTAATCGGTAGGTTGTAGGTTCAAATCCTATAGTCGGCACCATTTTTTATATTTATGCCCTCTTGGCGGAATTGGCAGACGCGCTAGACTTAGGATCTAGTTCTTAACAGAGTGCGAGTTCGAGCCTCGTGGAGGGCACCAATTCGTTCAAAAATGTCCGATAAATACGGGCTTTTTTTGTACTTCACATTTTAAAATGATACAGGTTTGATACAGCATGTGCAATTTTTTATAAATTTTTTAAAATATTTTCAATGACTTCCATCGTACGTTTTTTTGTTTCGTCGGTTTGATGGAGATAAAACTTTTCTGTTACTTCAACGGATGAATGACCTTCATATTCTTTAATATCTTCAGTACTTACTCCATGTGATAATAATTCTGATGCGTTCGTGTGTCTAAATATATGAAATTTTGTTCCGTGTTGAAAATTTGCTAGTTCTGCATACTTTTTATACTTGTTTCTTAATGCGTTTTCTGATATTGGTCTAGAATGTGATTTATAAGAAAAGAAGATAAAGTCATTTTCTTCTAGTTTATTATCTTTTATATGATTTTGAATAGCGACTATATAAATATTAGGCATATAATAGAATCGATTAGAGGATGCTGTCTTTGGAGTGATAATAACATATGATCCTGTTCCATTTTTCCATGATACAGATTGATAAATTTGCATAGTGTTATTCTCAAAGTCAAAGCTATCTACTTTTAATCCCATTAATTCACCGATTCTTAATCCGAACGTGTATAACGTAAGAAATAATAATTTATAATAAGAATCACAGACTTCATATAAAGCTTTAAATTCATTAAAAGTAACTACTTGTTGTTTATTAATTTTTTTCTTTTTAATTGTGTAATCTTTGAATAATTGCAACTTCTCCGCCTCAACATTATTGACATTGTGATAAATGCGTCCGTAATCAAATACTGCTTTAATAAGCTTTATTTGTCGATTTTTGCCTTTAATATCGATTGATAATTTATTAATTGTTTTTCTTATTCGTTCGAAATCAATGTTTAATAATTTATTGACATTGATTGGAGGAAAATAATCAATCATTGCTTTTAAGTTATTACTCATCGTATAAAAATATGTAATTTTCACTTGTGGTTTTATCCATTTTAAATAATATTCTATTAATTTTTGCCACGTAATCTCAATCTGCTTGCGTTTCTTAACTTTGCCTTTGTTTTCATACAGGAAATCAATTTCTGCTTCTTGAGCTTCGTTTCTAGAGTTAAAACCACGCCGCAAAAATTGTCTATTGTTTATACTACACTTAAAGTAATATTTTTTTGTGTTTTTATCTTTATACACGGGCATATATTCACCTTCTTTTACCTGAATTGAAAATTGAGAAATATGAATCGTATAAAAATGAGTTTTGTTGCGCGAATTCACTTACTGATGGAGTTATTGACTCAAAACGGGCTAAATCGTTGATGGAGATGGTCGCATTTTTTTCGATTGATAAGAATAATGACTTTAAATAAACGTCATCGAATCGCCCTGAATAAAGTTTTTTATAACTTAGATATAAAACTTCTTTTCCAGATTCATTAGAGACGTCATCAAGTGAGCTATTAGTGGTATATAATCCCAACTTATCATAGCCAAATCGATTGACTCGGCGCATATAATACATTTCAACTTTATTTACTAAATTACGAATGAGATAAGTAAATAAAGAATCGTTTCTTTTATATTGCTTCCGTGTGTCGTTTATAAAATGATAGGCTTTAATAATCGCTTCGCACAGTGTTTCATCAATCCACCATAGGAATAATGCGTTGTACGATTTACGTTGATTTCTATCTAAAGTAATTACCGTTTCAACTAATTGTCTAAGCTCTGGATTAAGTTTCATTAAATCTTGGTCGTCCATTATTATCTTGTGTAATATCTCGTGATCAAGTTCTGTGTTATGCCGCATGATGGTCTGATAGATATAGAATAGGTCATTAACCTGATTGCAAGCTTCATCGCTTTCACTCATTGAACGTAAATCTGCATAAGAGCCTCGTTCTTTATCGCACTCAGGCATTGCTATTACGCCGATATTATATAGATAAGGATCATTTTTCATTGCTTTTCCTTTTTCATCCAGATGCGTTTTTTTATTACCCATTCTCATAAAATTATAGTCGATTATCGTTGCGTAATTTTCTTTAATGCGTTTTAAATAATCATCTAGAGTCTCACTAAAGTAATTAGGATTATAAAGTGGAAAATAATGCTTATCTTTACTAACGCCTAAATCGTGATAAATCCCAGTCGCGGCGATGGATAGTGGCTTTTCAATTCGATAAAAGAAATAAGCCGTTGCATAATTTTTAATTGAATTAAAAATTGAGTCCGCTGTTAATTCATCCCAGACTATTAATTTGCTATTTTTTGTGTCATAGCCTAATAATTGTCCCGTTGATTTAAAAGTCTTATAAAGTTCATTAACATAATTAATCAAATCAACACGTGTTTTGATTTTGCCATTATTAGAGAGTCTATCAATCTCAGATTCAAGTTGACGCCAATTAAAGTTAGGAAATTTTGCTTCCTGGCGATGGATTATTTTTAAAAGCTTATCGTTACGAATAGAAGTCTCTATGGTTAACACTGCATCAACTAGCATTGTTGTTTTCCCTGTTCCAGATGCCCCCGTGAATAGAATTATATTTCCGGTTGATTCATAGAATTTTTTATTGCTTTCATCATGCTTATTAAGCACTTTTAATGCGTGACTTTTTCTCCACTTATCAAATAAAATTAATAAAAAAGGAATATAAATAATCGGTGAAGTTGATAGTAAAAATCGAATAATATCTGAAAAAG
>CAZZGL010000025.1:0-17444 GCA_964654155.1 uncultured Staphylococcaceae bacterium
TTTCAGTTTTTGAAAAAATCCTTTAAAACGGAATTTAATTATTTAATTGAGCATAGTTTTTTTTCTTTAATTTTCCACTAACTTCCGTATTTGATACGTGATAGATTTCTCTTCAACAATTACATAAAACAAGTTCTAAAATTAAAATAGAATTTTGACACTTTTTTATGAAATACATTCTCAAAAAATGTTTATCGTAATTTTATTGTTTTTAATTATTTTACTAATATATTTGATAAAAAAAGTATTGTGATATCTGTTTTAATCGATACACAATACTACTAAATAATCAATTTTTTTTTTTTTATTAATTAACTTTTGTTCCACATTTTCGACAATATTCATCGTTAGGTTCTAATGTATTTCCACAACTAGAACATACTTTACGAGTTGGTCGACCACATTTAGGACAAAACATTTGATCTGATGTAATAGTGTTTCCACAAGCACAGTGATGATTGATTGTATTATCTATAAATTGTGATGTTCCTTTGGTAACTAAAATAGCTAGACCCGCTCTTAGGAGATTTATTCCAACCATAATTAATAAGCTACCAGGTATAAAAAGAATAAAAGATAATCCATTATTATTTTGAGTAGGGTATTGAAAACCATTGTTCATTTGACCAAAAAAGTTCAAATAAAAATTAATAAAACAAAATGCAATAGTGGCAATGCCTAAAATTAAGCATATAAGACCGACAATAATCAAAGTTTTTCTAATTTTTATTGCTTTTTCTTTACTAACAATATCGTTAATGCCAGCGTTAATATTTTTGACATAATCCATAATTTTCATAGAAATCGATTCTCCTTGCAAACTCATTTATATTATATTTCTCTTAAAATTAAAATAAAAGAATTTTTTGTTTCTTTCGAATAAAAATATATTATGATATAATGACGCTTGCAAGAAAGTTGGGATATTATGGAAGAACAAATGAGAAAGAGATTGGACGCCACAACTACTAGACTTGAAGAAGTAGAACGTCTATTAATGGAAGAAGATGTTATGAAAGATAGATTTCGTTATCGTGATTTATCTAAAGAAAGAGCGCATCTAGAACCAATTGTTGAAAAATATTTAGAATTCAAAAAAACAGAAAGTAATTGTGAAGATGCTTTAATGATGTCTACGGATAGCGATCCTGAAATTGCATTAATGGGAAAAGAAGAACATAAAGAGTTATTAGTTCGTTTAGATCAATTAGTGGAAGAGTTAAAGATATTGATGATTCCTCGAGATCCTAATGATGATAAGAATATTATTGTTGAAATTAGAGGCGCGGTTGGTGGAGATGAAGCTGACTTGTTTGCAGCTGATTTATTTAGAATGTATACTCGTTATGCTGAATCACAAGGATGGAAAATTCAAATGATTGATGAAAACTCATCGGGATTAGGCGGTTTTTCTTTAGTTTCATTTATGATTAAAGGAGAAGGTGTTTATTCTAAACTTAAATTTGAATCAGGGGCACATCGAGTTCAACGAGTTCCAAAAACAGAATCACAAGGACGTATTCATACATCAATTGCTACCGTTCTAGTTATGCCTGAAGCTGAAGAAGTCGATGTTGTAATTAATCCAAATGATTTACAAATAGATACATATCGTTCTCAAGGAGCAGGCGGACAAAACGTAAATAAAACTGAATCCGCAGTTCGTATCACTCATATTCCAACAGGAATTGTCGTAGCGTGTCAAGTTGAAAAATCACAAATTCAAAACCGTGAAATTGCTATGAATTTATTAAGAGCGCGAGTTCTAGCGGCTAAAGTTGCTGAACAAGAAGAACGTATCGGTGCAGAAAGAAAGCTTAAAGTTGGTACAGGTGAACGTTCAGAAAAAATTAGAACATATAACTATCCACAAAATCGAGTTACTGACCATCGTATTGGATTAACTATTCAAAAATTAGATCGTATTATGGAAGGCGATATTGAAGAAATAATCGAAGCGTTAATTCATGCTGATCAACAAGAAAAATTAGCTGAGGGAATCTAATGGCAACGATAAGGGAAGTATTAGAAATTGCAAAAAAAAGAATAGAATTAAAAGGGCTTGAAGAAAATGCAAGCCTTTTGCTTATGGAAGAAGTTAATGGTTTTACTAACAGAACTTCGCTATTATTGAATTTAGATAGTGAAATGAAAAATGAAGATTTATTTAATTTTTATTTAATGGAATATCTTTCTTTTAAACCAGTTCAGTATATATTACATAAAGCATGGTTTTTAGGAGAAACGTTTTATGTAGATAAAAGAGTATTGATTCCAAGAATGGAGACAGAAGAATTAGTGGAGAAGGCTATTGAGATTGCTTCAAAAATAAATGAACCACTTATTTATGATGTTTGTACTGGTTCTGGATGTATTGCTTTAACTTTGGCAAAAAGATTAAAAAATGCTTCAATTGTTGGCAGTGATATTTCAAGTGATGCTTTAGAGGTAGCAAATATCAACAGAAATGCCTTAAAAGTTAATAATGTTAAGTTTATTGAATCGGATTTATTTATAAAATATCCTCTTGTCAAAGCGGATATTATCGTTTCAAATCCTCCTTATGTAGATAAAAGTGAAGTTCTTGATAAAATGGTTAAAGATTTTGAACCTTCTTTTGCATTAATTCCACCTTCTGGTAATGGATTAGAGTTTTATCAAAGATTTTTTATTGCCTTACCTTCGTATTTAAAAGAAGGAGGCTATTTTATTGCAGAATTTGGTGAAAATCAAAAAGATGATATTGAATTAATGATAAAAAAGTTTCTTTCAAATAGTAAAGTGACTTTTTATAAAGATATATCTTCTAAAGATCGTTTTTTTGTCCTTCAATTTTTTCGTTTAAATTAAGTTTAATTGTCCACACTTTTATTGAGGTGAGGATAAGATGAAAAATTATGTTTTATTTGGTTTAATAACTTTAACTGCTTCTTTAGGAGTTCTTGATGTTCCAGAACAACCATTTTCTTATACTTATGAAATTGTTTCTGCATCTAGAAAACCTAGCGATATGACTGAATTATATTATTATAAAGAACAGTTAATTGATACATATGAGCTATATTTTATGAATTTAGAGGCAGATAAAATAGAACAAGCGGTTAAAAATAGTATATCGGTTTTTAAATTTAATGATGATGCGAGACCTTATTATATTAATGGTACAATAGTTGTTTTATTAAAAGAAGCAAAAGGTGTATCGTTGAAGGGTGAATTACGAACTAGTGAATGTGATAAAACAGTAATCAGAGAAAAATTTTATATCTTTGATTTATTTTCATAATAGATTTGTGATACTATGTTTTCGGTGATACGTATGAAAACATTACTTTTATCTTCTAAAGAATTGGAAATTGCTAAACAATTATTACTTATCGGTGAAATTGTTGGCTTTCCAACTGAAACTGTTTATGGATTAGGGGTTATTTATGATCAAAAAGAAGCTTTTGAAAAGTTGATGATAGCTAAAAATAGACCAGAAAATAAGCCATTTACCTTAATGTGTTCTTCTTTAGAAATGATTGAAAGGTATGCTGATATTAACAACAAAGTAAAAATGTTGATTAGACGTTTTATGCCAGGCCCATTAACATTAATTGTTAAGAGTAAAAAAGGACTTCCTAATTATGTTACGGCAGGCGGAGAATATGTTGGTGTTCGTATTAGCGAACATCATCTTGTGATTGATTTAATTAGAAGAGTGGGAAAGCCACTTCTTGTTCCTAGCGCGAATAAATCTGGAGAAGAGTCATTATCTTTATATAAAGATGTTTATCGTAAATTTAATGGTGAAATTGCAGGATTAATTAAAGAAAATGCTTTAAATGATTTACCATCGACAATTATTAAAATTGAAGATGATAAGCTTATATGTATAAGAAAAGGAAGTTTATCTTTAGAAGAAATAGATGAGTATTGGAGGAGTTTATAATGAAAATTGTAGTTGCATGTGATCATGGTGGATTAGAATTAAAAGAATTAATAAAAGAATATCTTGGAAAACAAGGATATAATGTTATTGATTGTGGAACAAATAATAAGGACTCATGTGATTATCCTATTTTTGCTTTTGAAGCTGCAAATATGGTTGCAAATCATGAAGTGGATTTGGGAATTCTTGTTTGTACAACGGGAGAAGGTATAATGATTGCCGCGAATAAAGTTAAAGGAATTAGATGCGCTTTAGGTTATTCTGATGAGGTAACTAAATTATGTCGTCAGCATAATAACGCAAATATGATTGCCTTTGGACAAGGATATATGAACGCCGAAGATGTTTTAAATAGAGTAAAAATTTTTATTGAAACTCCTTTTGAAGGTGGAAGACATGAAAGAAGAGTTTCATTAATTGACAATTATAAAGATGAATAAGTAATTATGTTTCTTATAAGCTAAAATTGAGATTATTAAATTTCAATAAGGCTTATTTTTTTTACATATATTTAAAAGGAATTAATAAAAAAATCTTGAAGTAATTGATATGAAGATATTGTGAAATTAAATAATGAATCTTTTTCGGTTTTTAAAATAATTTTTGTATACATTTTTTATTTACGACCACAATGATAGTGAGGTGAATAAAAATGGATGAACAAAGAAGACAAGTACCTGAATGGCGAAAAGAAACACGTGTTGGAATAATTATTGCAGTATCTGCAGTTGTACTTTTTGGTGGTATGTATGCAATATCACAAATTGTTAGAAGCAATAATAACATAAGTAGTACAACAGGACCGATGATAAGCTTAACTACGACATCGACCACTACTAACATAACTACAAGTGGAGGAGAAGTGGTGGATCCAGTTTACGATCCTCTTGCAGAAAACTTATTAAAGCCATTTACAGTTGATACTACAATCGCTCGTTATTTTTATGATATGAGCGATGATGAAGAAACTAGAAGCAATGCAATTGTGGAAGTTCCAGGTAAGACAAATACTTATACTAAAAGCGTAGGTGTTGATTATGTTTATAAGGAATCATTCTCAATCTTAGCATCATGTTCAGGAACGGTTATTTCAAAATCAAATGATTTGATATATGGAAATATTGTTGTTATTGAACACGTTAGTGGAATTAAAACAACCTATGCTTCTTTAGGTGAAATCAAAGTTAATAAAGGCGATGAAGTTCATCAAGGAGATGTTATTGGAAAATCAGGTACTTCAACTTATACTAGTGGATTAGGTGAATCATTACATTTTGAAATCTGTAAAGGTGAAAAACAATACATTAATCCAGAGAAATCCTATAATCAATTAGTAAAAAGTTTATAATTTATTTAGGAATTTTTGAAATTGCTCTCTAATTAATATTAAGGGGGCTTTTTTTATGAATAGATGTCCTAAGTGTGGAAATACAAATCCAATTTATTTTGCTTTAAGAAATGGAAAATGGTATTGTCGTAAATGTATTGCTTTTAATGAAGAAAGGGTTGTTTATACATTAAGAGAAAATAATGAAAGTCAATTGAAACTTGATTATTCTTTAACAAAAGAACAACAAATGATTGCTAACCATCTTATTAAGCAATATCAAAATAAAAGAAATTCCTTAGTGCACGCTGTTTGTGGAGCGGGGAAAACAGAAATTGTATTTCCTCTTATTGAATATGTTTTAAACACAGGAGGTCGAGTTGGATTTGCTATTCCGCGTAAAGATGTTGTAATTGAATTGTTTTCAAGAATAAGAAATGCATTTCCAAATAATCATGTTATTGCTTTATATGGAGGAAATAATAAGAAAAAAGTTGGTGATATTATAATCTTAACAATGCATCAAATATATCGTTATGAAAAATATTTTGATTTGTTAATTGCGGACGAAATCGATGCATTTCCTTTTAAAAACAATGAAGTATTAGAGAACTTTTTCTTTAAGTCGGTTAAAGGTAATTATGTTATGATGTCGGCAACTCCTAGTAAAGATGTAATCAAAAGTTTTGCTAAAGAAGATATTTTTACTTTGTCAAAAAGATTTCATGGGAAAAAAATACCTGAACCACAAATAATAATAAAAAAAGGAAAAAATCAAGATTTGCATTTAATAAGAAAAATAAAAAATTATATTAAAAATAAAAAACCTTGTTTAATATTTGTGCCATCAATAGAAGAATCAAACAGAATCGCGTATTTTTTAAGTTTTTTTAATATAAAAGTAGAATCTGTTAATTCTAAAAAAGAATCTAAGAAAATCATTGATATATTTAAAAAAGGTGGCTACGATGTATTGGTTACAACCTCAATATTAGAAAGAGGAATAACAATTAAATCTTTACAGGTAATTATTTATCATGCGGATAATAAAATTTTTACAAGCGAAGTTTTAGAGCAAATAAGTGGAAGGGTAGGAAGAAAAAAAGATGATCCCACTGGTGAAGTTATTTTTTTAGGAGATAGTGTTACTTCTTATATGGTTGAGGCGATAAAATCAATACAGAAACATAATGAAAGTTTGTAATGTTTGCCTTAAAGAATTAACTCCTGATGAGGAAGATAATTTATTTTCTTTTTTCCATCCTGAATTTAGTATTTGTTTTTCTTGTTTAAATGAATTAAGACCGGTTTTTAAAACGATTATATTTCAAGATGTTGAATTAACTTATATTTATGAATATGATGCAGTTATTCAAAATCTGTTATTTCTTTTTAAAGGGCAAAAAGATTATGACTTAAAAGATATTTTTCTAACTCCAATAATTAACGAATTAAAAATTAAATATCATGGATATGTTCTTATACCCATACCTTCTTCAAAAGAACATGAAAACGAAAGAGGTTTTTCTCATATTCAAGAAATGTTTGGGGTATTAAAATTGCCATTTATTGATATTTTAGAAAAAGCAGAAAACATTAAGCAATCGAGTTTATCTAGAAAAAAGCGTTGGGAAAATAGAGCAAATATAGTTTATAATGGCGAGTATATTAAAGAAGGACTTAAGCTATTAATTGTGGATGATGTTATGACAACAGGAGCTACATTAACTGCAGCTTTAGAAATTGTTAGGAAGTTTAATCCAAAAGAAATAAAAATTCTCATAATGTCGAAAAAGGTAAAAATAAGGCGATGAGTTTTTAATGAAAAAACATTGAAAAAGTTTATTATTTAGGTGTAGCAGTAAATTGATTTAGAAAGGTGGTAAAAGGCATGACTGGAAAAGTAAAATGGTTCAATGCTGAAAAAGGATTTGGATTCATTAATCGTGGTGAAGGCGCCGACATTTTTGTTCATTATTCACAAATTAACGAACGCGGTTATCGTCAATTAGAAGAAGGACAAGAAGTCGAGTTTGATCTTTATGAAACTGAACGTGGTTTACAAGCTCGTAATGTTTCTAAAATATCTTAATTAATTCATTTCAAAACGGGCTAATTAAGGCTCGTTTTTTCATACAGTTATAATTAAATAAATTTCATTAATAAATCATGCATTCATGTCATAATTACAGAAAGTTATTTTTTAATAGATTATCGGTGTTTTACTACATATAAAATGAGCTGAAAAAATTTATCTTTAATTATTGCTATTATAAAAATGTAATTTTTATATTATACTTGGAAACTAAGGTAAAATCATGTACAATAGACAATGCAAGCTCGAAAGGAGATTAGATAATTATGGGTTTTATTGATAAATTATTTCGCTTTGATCAAAGAGCGTTAAAGAAAATTGAAAAGCAAAGTTTAAAAGTTTTAGCGTATGAAGAAGAAATTGCTGCAAAAAGCGATGATGAGTTACGTGAAAAAACTAAAGAGTTTAAAGAAAGACTTGCAAATGGAGAGACGTTAGAAAATATTAAATTTGAAGCATTCGCAGTAGCGCGTGAAGCGGCAAAAAGAGTACTAAATCAATTTCCATTTAAAGTACAAGTCATGGGAGCGATTGTCTTAAATCAAGGTGACATCGCTGAAATGAGAACCGGTGAAGGTAAAACTTTAACCGCGACAATGAGTGTGTATCTTAATGCTTTAACTGGTAAAGGTGTTCATGTTGTTACCGTTAATGAATATCTTGCCGCACGTGATGCTGAATGGATGGGGCAAATCTATCGATTCTTAGGTTTAACTGTTGGTGTTAATTTAAGAGAGAAAACAACCAAAGAAAAACAAGAAGCATATAATTGTGATATTACATATACTACTAACTCTGAATTAGGTTTTGACTATTTACGTGATAATATGGCGGTCGATGTCAAAAATCGTGTTTTAAGAGGGCTAGAATATGCAGTTATTGATGAGGCGGACTCAATTTTAATTGATGAATCGAGAACACCACTTATTATTTCAGGGGGTTCTAAAGTGTCTGCGAACACATATATAATTGCCGATCGCTTTGTTAAAACATTAAAAAGAGAAAAAGATTTTACCTATGATGAAAAAACTAAAACATGTGGTTTAACTGAAAATGGTGTTGATAAAGCTGAAAGAATGTTTGGAATTAAAAACTTATATTCTCCAGACAACAATGATTTAGTTCACCGTATCACCCAAGCTTTAAAAGCTAATTATGTTATGACACGAGATGTTGAATATATGGTTGATGGTGAAGGAGAAATTCAACTCATCGATCAATTTACTGGACGTGTTTTAAAAGGAAGAGAATATTCAGATGGATTACAACAAGCTATTCAAGCAAAAGAAAATGTAAAAATTAAACAAGAGACTGTTACCTTAGCAACAATTACATATCAAAACTTCTTCCGCTTATATACTAAATTATCAGGTATGACTGGTACTGCAAAGACTGAAGAAGAAGAATTCCGTAAAATTTACAATATGCGTGTTATTACTATACCAACTAATAAACCTATTCAACGTATTGATGATTTAGATTTAATTTTTGGTAATCAAAAAGCTAAGTTTGCTTCATTGGTGAATGAAGTTAAAAGAAGACATGAACTAGGTCAACCTATTCTAATTGGTGTTGTTTCTGTTGAAATGTCGGAATTTATGCATAATTTACTTGTAGAAGCTAATTTACCACATAATGTTTTAAATGCTAAAAATCATGAAAGAGAAGCAGAAATTATTGCTCATGCTGGTGAAAAAGGTGCAATTACAATTGCAACAAATATGGCGGGTCGTGGTACTGATATTAAATTAGATGATGAATCACGAGCGGCTGGAGGACTTTGTGTTTTTGGAACAGAACGACATGAATCTAGACGTATTGATAACCAATTAAGAGGTCGTTCTGGTCGTCAAGGAGATCCAGGATATTCTCGTTTCTATATTTCTCTTGATGATGAATTGATGAGAAGATTTGGTTCTGATAGCATTCGCAAATTTGCTGAAGCATATGGCGATGAAGCAATTGAAAGTAAGTTAGTACAAAATGCAATTACAGGGGCACAAAAGAGAATTGAAGGACAAAACTTCGATACTCGTAAATCACTTTTAGATTATGATGATGTTTTACGTAAACAACGTGAAATTATGTATAAAAAGAGAGATAATATTTTATTTGCAGAAGATATTTCCGAAATGATTCAAGAATTCTTTACTTCAGCGGGAATCGGATTAGCTAAAAAGAGTATTAATCCAGATGATCCTAATTATGGGGTTGTTGGTGAAATGTTAAAGACTAACCTTGAACCAAGATTCTTACCAGAAGGTACAATTAAACCATCAGCATTTGAAGAAGCTCCAGTTAATGAAGCTGGTGAGGATGTTGGTATTATTCTATGGAAACGTTATCAAGAAATACGTAAAGAATGGGGTAATGAAGTTGCCGAACAAGTTGAAAGACACTTTGCTTTACGTTGTATTGATCGTAACTGGACAGGACATATCGATACAATGGATAAGTTAAGAGAAGGTATTCACTTAAGAAGTTACGCAAATGTTAATCCACTTCAAGCTTATGTTAATGAAGGCTATCAATTATTTGGTGACATGATGGATTTAATTTCAATTGAGGTTGTCCTTAACTTATTAAATGCTCAAGTTCAAATGAAGAAGCCTGAAGAAAATGAAGAAGAGGAAAATATAGAAAAAGGAACTGATGGTGAATAACCATGAAGGAACTATTAACAATTAAAAGTGGGATTTATGAAGCTGGCAGAATTTTACGCCAGCTTGGTGATTCACTTTGACATTCTTTCTTTAGAAAAAACAATTAAAGAATTAGAAGCGTTAATGGAAAGTGATGATTTTTGGCATGATCAAAAAAGTGCGATGAGTATTGTTGAAAAGCTAAATGAAGCACGAGAAAAAAAGAATCAATATGATGAAGTATTAGCAATTTTTCATAATGTCGAAGAATTGCTTTCTTTTGCTTTAGAAAATATGGATGAAGAAGTGTATGAATTATTAGATAGTGAATACACGCTTTTAGAAGAAAAATTAAATGTTTTAAAAATGAGTGTTCTTTTTAGTGGACCGTTTGACGGATTAAATGCCATATTGGAGTTTCATCCTGGTGCCGGTGGAACTGAATCACAAGATTGGGCGGATATGCTATATCGAATGTATGTACGTTTTGCAGAAGCACATAAGTTTAAAATGCAAGTTATTGACTATCAAGCTGGTGATGAAGCAGGATTGAAATCGGCAACGATTATGATTAAAGGAAAGAATGCATATGGATTATTAAAAGGTGAAAAAGGTGTTCATCGATTAGTAAGAATATCTCCATTTGATTCTGCAGGAAGAAGACATACATCTTTTGCTTCGGTAAATGTTATTCCTGAATTTAAAGATGAAATTGATATTGAAATAAATGAAAAAGATTTAAGAGTTGATACTTATCGTTCTTCAGGCGCCGGTGGACAAAATGTTAACAAAACAGAATCGGCAGTAAGAATTACTCATATTCCAACAGGAATTGTTGTTTCTTCTCAAGTGGAAAGATCACAAATTCAAAATCGTGAAATTGCGATGAATATGTTAAAAGCGCATCTTTATGAAAGACATTTAGCGGAAAGAAAAGAAACGATGAATCAAATTGTTGGTGAACAAAAAAATATTGAATGGGGATCACAAATTCGTTCTTATGTATTTTGTCCTTATACAATGGTTAAGGATCATCGAACTGATTATCAAGAAGGAAATGTTACTTCAGTAATGGATGGCAATATTGATGCTTTTTTATATGCATATTTAGAAAAGGAGGCTAAAAATAATGGCTAAGATTAGAGATTATTTTAAAGGTTATACAAAACAAGATTATTTAAAATGGATAGAACGAAATTTATTAGTTATTATTGGCAGTTGTTCATTAGCTTTTGGCGTAGCTGCTTTTCTAGTTCCTTATAACATTGTTACTGGTGGAATATCAGGAGTGGGTATTATTATACAAGAAGCTTTTTATGCAGGAAAAGAAGTTATTGTAGTTGATATTGTTACCGCAATTTTAAATGTTTTACTATTTATTATAGGATGGATTTTTTTAGGAAAAGAGTTTTCAATGAAAACCTTGCTCTCTATTGTTATATATACGATTAGTTTATCATTAATTTTACGAGTTATAAAACCAGAGGAATGGTTGTTATTAGAAAAAAATATCGAAGGTGTTAATTATGATCCTCGTCTTACCTCTCTTCTAGCGGCTTTATGTGGTAGTTTCTTTGTAGGATTAGGCTGCGCCCTTACTTTTAAAGGTGGTGGCTCGACAGGTGGGGTGGATTCTTTATCATTTATTGCTCAAAAGTATTTAAAAATTAAATGTTCAACGGCTTCCTTTATAATAGATTCATCGATTATCGCCGTTGGTATGCTTGTATCAAAAGACATTGCAAATGGAATAATTGGTATTGCTGGTGCTTTTGTTACTGCAACACTAATTGATAAAGTATTCGTCAGTACTTCTGAAAGTTTTATCGTTTTTGTTATTTCCGATAAATATAAAGAAATAATGGATTTTGTTCATAGCACTTTAGATAGAGGTACCACAATTATTGATGTTACTGGAGGCTATACTTCAAAAGAAAAGAAAATGGTTAAAGTTGTTATTGCTAAAAATCAATATCCAATGGTAATTAATTATATTAAGAAAGTAGATCCATCGGCATTTATTTCTGTGACTAAAGCTCACGAAATAACTGGAGAAGGATTTACAAGTCCTAAAAAATAAGAGGCTTTTTTATGAAAAAGAAGATATTAAGTGCGCAAGAACAATTTGAAATAGATAAAATAAAAAGAAAATCGTTTACTAGAACAATTATTTGTTCAGTTTCTTTTTTGATCCTTGGTAGCGTTATTGGTGGAACAGTAATTCATAATAAATATAAACAATTTGATGATCCTAATATTCAAAAATTTGTTGATGTATATAATATAATGGTAGATGAATGGTTGTATGGAGAGCAAGATAATTACGATCAATTAATTGATACCGCGATTAAAACATTGACAAATAATGAAGATCCGTATACTTTTTATACTACTAAAAATGAAAATCAAAATTTATCAACAACTCAAAATGGATTAGGATTTAGATATAGTTATTATGGTGGAAATTATCGTATTACATATATTTATGAAGATAGTAATGCGTATAATCAAGGATTAAGAGAAGGCGATGTTGTAGTTGCTTCTAAGATTGATGGTGAGTGGATAACATTAAAAGATAAAACTTATGAAGAGTCAAAAAAAGCAATGTTAGGTGAAAATGATGTGGTTATGTATCGTTTAATAGATAAAAATAATATAGAAAAAGAAATATCTTTTAAGCGAAGTGAATATAAATATAAGAGTGTTGAAAAAATTAATAGTTATCTTACTGAAAAAAATGAATTAAATGTGACAATTAAAATAGATACATTTTTATCACTTAATTTAAAACAATATACGGAAGATATTTTAAATAATTGTTTAGAAAATGATTCAAAAACTGATATTAATCAATTGACAATCGATTTGCGGGGTAATGGTGGAGGATATGTATCTTCTGCTGTTGAATTAACTAGTCTTTTTGTTAAAAAAGGATCAATAGTTTTAAGTTACCGTTATAAAGATGGAAGCATGGATCATTTTGAAACGAAGACAAATAAAAAGTTTAATGTTAATAAGTTTTGTATTTTACAAGACGCAAATACTGCCTCTGCGAGTGAGACCTTTATTATGGCTTTAAAGGATTTAGCAGAAGATAATAATTTTGAAGTTGAAGTGATTGGTACAACTTCTTATGGAAAAGGAATTGTTCAAGAAGTTAAGTATTATAGTGATGGTTCAGCATTAAGATGTACAATTGCGGAAACTGTTTCTCCTAATGGAGTGTGTATTCATAAAATAGGTATTAAACCTGATGTGGATTTAAGCGCGGCTTATTACTATTTTGGTGAATGGGGCGATATGAACGAAGAATCTAAAGAAAAAGTGATATTCTGTATTAATTTTGTTTTAGAAGAAGAATATGATTCTTTTGAAGAAGCAATTAAAGCATTTCAAAGTAAAAATGGTTTAGATACAAGCGGAGAATTGAATATAGAAACTTCACAATTATTACAACAATTATCTTATGATAAATATGTATCGATAATAGAAACTTACATATATTAAACATATTAGCTAGGAGTGAGATTTATGGCACCTAAATTCAAAATCGAATCTAAATATGTTCCGACAGGCGATCAACCTGCCGCGATTGAAAGTTTAGTTAAAGGAATTGAAAACGGAAAAGATTTTCAAGTCCTTTTAGGTGCAACCGGAACTGGGAAAACTTTTACTATTGCTAATGTAATTGAAAGGGTGCAAAAGCCTACATTAGTTATTGTTCATAATAAAACTTTAGCCAGTCAATTGTATGGTGAATTTAAAGAGCTTTTTCCTAATAATAGAGTGGAATATTTTGTTTCTAACTTTGATTTTTATCAACCGGAAGCTTATCTTCCTTCTTCAGATACTTATATTGATAAAAACGCGGTTATGAATGAAGAAATTGAAATGATGAGAAGCTCAGCAATTAATTCGGTTTTAGAAAGAGAAGATACAATAATTATTGCTTCTGTCGCTTCAATTTATGGATTAACAGATCCAGAAGAATATCGTAGCTTAGCTTTCACCTTAAGAGTGGGAGAAGAAATAGATAGAAAAGTATTATTTCAAAAACTAGTGGAAGGACAATATCAAAGAAATAATTTAGATACGACACCTGGCTCATTTAGAGTTCGTGGCGATGTTATTGAAATATGCCCTGCATCGACAAATGAAGCAATAGTTAAAATTGATACTTTTGGTGATGAAATAGAACGCATTGCTTTAGTGGATCCGGTTACTGGAGAAGTGATGCATACTTATAACACATATCCAATATTTCCGGCATATGGACATGCTTCTACTAGAGAAAGGATTACCAAAGCTTGTTCAACTATATTAGAAGAATTAATGGAGAGGTTGACTTATTTTAGAGAGAATCATAAATATTTAGAAGAACAACGCTTAGAAATGAGAACTAAGCAAGATGTTGAAAATCTTCAAGAATTTGGAATTTGTCCCGGTGTTGAAAACTATGCTCGACATATAGATGGAAGAAAAGAAGGCGAAAAGCCATATACTTTATTTGATTATTTTCCTTCTGATTTTTTGTTGGTTGTCGATGAATCTCATGTTACTTTTTCTCAAGTTAGAGGTATGTATAATGGGGATCGTTCGCGTAAACAAACACTTGTAGAGTATGGATTTAGATTACCTTCCGCACTTGATAATAGACCTTTAAGATTTGAAGAATTTGAAAAAATGATGAATCAAGTTATTTGTACTTCAGCAACACCAGGAGATTATGAATTAAATAGAACGGGTGGAGAAGTTGTTGAACAAATAATTCGTCCTACAGGATTGTTAGATCCTCTTATTGAAGTAAGAAAAACTATGGGGCAAGTGGAAGATTTGATGGCTGAAATTAAGTCTCGAATAGAAAAAAATGAAAGAACAATGATTGTTACTTTAACAATTAGAATGGCGGAAGATTTAACTACTTATTTAAAAGATAGAGGTTTTAAAGTTGCTTATTTACATAATGAGACAAAAACTTTAGAAAGAACGGAAATTATTTATCAATTAAGAAAAGGTAAATACGATGTTTTAGTAGGAATTAATTTACTTAGAGAAGGTTTAGATATTCCAGAAGTGTCTTTAATTGCAATTTTAGATGCAGATAAAGAAGGATTTTTAAGGTCATCTAGATCACTTATTCAAATTATTGGGCGTGCGGCAAGAAACGCAAATGGAATGGTTATTATGTATGCTGACAATATGACCGAATCTATGAAAACCGCAATTGAAGAAACATCAAGAAGAAGAGCAATTCAAGAAGCGTATAATAAAGAACATGGAATTGTTCCTCAAACGATAATTAAA
This sequence comes from uncultured Staphylococcaceae bacterium, assembly GCA_964654155.1. Taxonomy (GTDB): domain Bacteria; phylum Bacillota_I; class Bacilli_A; order RFN20; family CAG-826; genus CAG-826. The sequence continues at coordinate 15,300 of CAZZGL010000025.1, forward strand.
GAAATACGATTACCTTTAAAAAATGAAGATGATATACAAGATGATTTATTAAAGAAGAAAAGTGGCAAGAGATCAAGAAAAGATATTGAAAGAGATATTAAGCTTTTGGAAAAAGAAATGAAAAATGCCGCTAAAGAGTTTGATTTTGAAAAAGCAGCAATGCTCCGTGATTTAATATTTGACCTAAAAGCGGAATTATAGGAGGCAGTATGAGATTTAAAAGAGTAAATATGTTTAAAGAAAATGAAGAAAAAAACTATTGTGGTGAGAAAAAGAAAGTATATGATTATGATCATCCTGAAGAAGCAGTGGCTAAAAAACAAACTTTCTTTATTTTTGGAATAATTATATTTATTCTTTCTTTATTTTCTTATGGGCTTGATGTCCTTTTTAAGGCTGGAAGAAATATTTATCCTTATGGTTATACTTTAATCTCAATTCCTTTTATTATTATTTCATTAATTCTTTTAATCTCGATTTATAAATATAAAAATATTACAGGAAATTATCCTTTGGATAAAATAAGCAAATGGCATGTTAAAGGATGTCCTCTTACATTACTTATTGGAGGAGGTATATTAAGCATTCTTTTAATTCTAAGATTATTAATATTAGTTTTAATATTAAAAAATAATCAAACCGCTATTAATAGTTCATCACTTTTATTGTCGATAATACAGACAATCATTATTTTAACCGCAGATGTTTTAATGTTTGCGATTATAATTGGAAATTATAGAATGAATAAAGAAGAATTAAAGATTAAAGAGAAACCAATTGAAGAATGCAATTATATTGTTCATGATTTAATAAGAGATTATAGTCCATATTCATGGTTTATAGTTATAGGGTTATTGATTATGATGTTTGTTGTAACAATATTGATTTAAGTAGTTAATTTATTTAAGAAGGAAAATTGAATATGAAAAAAATAAAAAGAGTTTATTTTGTTACATTTTATTATGGTGGAAAAGAATAAAATCATAATTTAATATCGCTAATTTAATTTTTAGGAGGTTTAAGTTATGAATAAGTTAGTTTTACGATTGATTAAAGATAAAAATGAAAAAGAAATATTTATAAAAGAAGTTCAAGAAGCATTTCAAAAATCTTATATTGAAGAATTTGGAGAATATGAAAAAAATAATTCTCCCAAGAAAAGATATTGAAGAATCATTTAATGAAAAAGGATCAAGTATTTTCTTTGCTGAAATAGATGATGAACGCATCGGAGGCGTAGTAGTTGTTATTGATGAAGAATCCAATTATAATTCTCTTCATCTTTTATATGTTAAACCGAACAAGCAAAATTTAGGCTTTGGAATTAGAATATGGTCATTAATAGAAAATATGTATCCTAAAACCAAAATATGGGAAACACATACACCTTATTATGACAAAAGAAATATCCATTTTTATGTAAATAGATGCGGATTTAAGATAGTTGAGTTTTTTAACTCCAATCATAAAGACCCTCATCAAGTTGGAGAAACATCAGGAAATATTCCTCTTGAAAACAATATCTTTTTTAGATTTGAAAAAGAAATTAAAAGATAATTGTTCAGAAACTAGTTTTTTATATGATAAAAGCAATGCTTGATATTTTGTGATTAAAAGATAAGCGAATTTAGTATTTTATTAATAATTAATAATCATAAAATGTTAATTTCTTTTATAAAATAAATCATATAATGTTACAAAACACTAAATATTTCTTCATATAATGTTACAATTTATTTCGAAAGAAGTCATAAAATGTTAAAAAGAGATTTTGAAGAAAAGCTATTGTCGTGGAAAAATAATCCTCATAAAAAAGCTTTTTGTATTTTTGGAGCAAGGCAAATTGGAAAAACAACATTGGTTAGCGAATTTGCAAGAAAACACTATGAGTGCTTTTGTGAAATTAATTTTTTTAAAAATCCTAAAGCTAAAGAAATATTTGATGGTGATTTAGATGCGAAGACAATTATTATTGCAATTTCTGCTTTTATGAAAAAGAAATTAGAGCCTCATAAAACCCTTATCTTTTTTGATGAAATTCAAAAATGTCCAAATACAAGATGTGCAATTAAATTTCTTGTAGAAGATGGCAGGTTCGATTATATTGAATCAGGGTCTCTTTTGGGATTGAATATTAATGATATT